>QNBN01000118.1 GCA_003645695.1 Spirochaetota bacterium
GATTTAATAAAATTTTATTAATCAGGGCAAAAAATTGTTTGATGCTTCGAAAATAATCAGGATTGTCAAAGAAAATATAGAAGGTCTTGATGCCTTTACTGTAATTCCTGTAGTAGATCTTAAAAAAGCTCTGACGAACACCATTACTCGAATTGAAAAAGGGTTAATACCAGATATTTACCACTGGAGTAAAGAGAAAACCGAGTTTGCCTATGGCTATAAAAATTATAAAAAGTGGGTAAAAAGCATATTCTTAGCCGCGAAATACTACTATACAGATGAGAACAACAGTTCAAAAAAACCCGAATGTTTTGGTAAAATAGCAAAGTATACTCAAAGAAATAACTATCAATATTTGATAAATAGATTAAGAGAAACTGTATCTTTTCTGGAAAAAAGATTGAATATTAAAATAAAGTACAAAGCTCTATCAAACTACACATCAATTCCAGAAAAGGTTTTATTTAACTTCAGCGGACTTGGGAAAATCGGTAGAAACAGCGTACTTATCAATCCCGATTTCGGAAGCTATTTTGTAATAGGAGAACTTTTAACAGACCTTGAGATAAACTTTTATCAAAATTATGATTTATCTCCACCTGATTTTTCAATATGTGGTAACTGCACAAGATGTATTGAGAAATGCCCAACTTCTGCCATAATCGAGAGTGGAGTATTGGATGTTAATCGGTGTATTCAGTTTATATCAGAAAATCTCATCCTCGTAGATGATAAGATTCGGGAAGTTTGGGGAAACAGACTTTATGGATGCAGCACTTGCCTCGATGTTTGTCCCTACAATCAAAACTTAAAACCTATTGCTGAAAAACACCAAATTGGGTTTGTCGGTAATGGTTATGATCTTATAGATATCCTTACAATGAAAGAAAAAGATTGGGATAGAGCTTTTTCAGATAATCAAATTGGAACCAGGGATAGGCTTGCAATTATAAAAAATGCGATCCTTGCCATCGGAAATTTAAATTGTACAAAAGCTAAAAATTATCTTTATACACTACTCACCCATGAAAATGAAACTATCAGAGCCTATACAGTCTGGGCACTTGCAAAAATTGATAAAGAAGATGCACAGATTTATCTTTCAAAACTTTACAAAAGAGAAACAAGTAAAATTGTTAAAAAAGAGATTAAAAAGGTTTTAGAAAACTAGGCCCCGAACTCTCTCTTAAGCGCTTCTTTCATTACATTAACAGGAGCATCCACCCCAGTCCACATTTTAAACCCTATAGCTCCTTGGTATACCAGCATACCAAGCCCATCAATCGTCTTCGCACCTCTCTTACCTGCCTCTTCCAGAAATTTAGTCCTGGGTGGATTTGGAATTACATCACACACAACCATGCTACTTTTTATGCTATCATAATTGATATCAGGCTTTTCATTAATATTTGGATAAAGCCCAATTGAAGTCGCATTTACAACAATATCGAAATTTTCTGGAATGCTAAAAGGGGTATCCCATTTAGAAAATTCAACATCCATTGAGGTTTTATCTTTAAGATGGTTAACAAGCTCCAATCCCCTTTTTTCAGTTCTGTTTATAATAATTAGTTTATTTAACCCGGCAAATATAAGCTCCACAGCTATAGCTCTTGCAGCTCCTCCAGCTCCAAAAATTACAGCATTCTTATCAAGTGGATCTACTCCTCCATCATCTACAAGGGCCTTTAAAAACCCTTTCCCATCTGTATTTTCACCAAACAATCTTTTATTGTTGTTCACCACAGTATTTACAGCACCAATTATCTTAGCACTTTCCGAAAGTTCGTCGAGGTATTTTAAAACCTCAACTTTATGAGGTATTGTAAGGTTTATTCCTCTCATATTAAAAGCTTTAAGCCCTTTAATAGCATCCTCAAGATCTTCAGGGTATACCTCTATTGTTAAGTATCTCCAGTTTAAACCTTTCTCCTTAAAAGCTGCTTCCTGCATAACAATTGTGGGATTTTCAGAAACAGGATGACCAAAAACACCAACCAATTCAGCTTTATAATTCGGTTCATTCATTGTTTATCTCCTTACACAAAATTATAGTACATTTTCACGGATTGCGATACTTAAATAATATATAAAACCTATATATTTAACAATCATATTTCTCAAATAAGTTTTTATTTAATAACACTATAATTAAAACCTCTTAATCTAAATGTGAGTCCTGGTGTAAATGTCATTCCAATCGAAAAGCAGTAGACTATTAATGTATTCAATACTCTCGAACGTTTAATCAAGAGGATCATAACTTGTGTGATTCACAAAATTTCTTGATTTTAGAAAATTCTTATATATATTACTTTTAGCAAGAATTTTAAGAGAGAAAAAAATGGTTATTCCTATTCGGATAATACTTCATAAAGATACATCATACATACTATACCAGGATAGGGAGGATATGTTGGTAAAAGTGTCAGCTTTTACCCAATCTTTGAGTATTTCCTTCTGTTAATTCTTACACCACTTACAATAATCTTACTAAATACTTTAATTTTTACCCAATGCTTTTGTTAATAGATAAACAGTCAAAAGGAGAAGAAAATGCAAGCACTGGGCAGACAAATCCTGGTAGAGTTTTATGATTGTAATACTGATGTTTTAAACAATCGAGAGCTCATAGATAAATATCTAAATGAAGCTGTTGGAAAATCAGGGGCAACAATTGTTACTAGTACCTTTCATACCTTCTCTCCATTCGGTGTCTCTGGAGTGGTTGTAATAGCAGAATCTCATGTTTCCATCCACACATGGCCTGAATACGGTTATGCTGCTGTAGATATATTTACATGTGGAGAAACCATCGACCCCTGGGTTATTCATGATTATCTAAAAGAGAGTTTAAAATCAAAGAACAGCTCTACTATGGAACTAAAAAGAGGCATGTTTAAGATCGAAGGAAAACTAAATCACAAGGTTGTGGTATAAAAAACGGAGAGAAAATAATGATAGAAACCCCTGATATATTTTTCCTGGTTAAGGGCGAATCGGAGGGCGGATCAGAGTTAAATGTATTTGACAATTGCCTCTTAAAAGCAGGCATAGGCAACACAAATCTATTAAAGATGAGTAGCATTATTCCTCCGGGATGTATAAAAGTTTCTGGAGTAATGGTACCTGAAGGTTCACTTCTACCGATTGCTTACTCCTTCATTTATTCTGAAAAACCGGGAAGCCTTATATCAGCAGCGGTTGCTGTTGCAATTCCAGATGATCCATCCCTTCCCGGATTAATTATGGAACACAGTGGTTATGGTTCACTTGAGAAAATTGCTAAAAAAGCCTATAATATGGCTGTCGAAGGATTTAATATCAGGGGTTTCCCTATTAAGGAAATAATAATAGAAGGAATTGAACATAGAGTAATGAAAAAGGGTGGTGCCTTTGCTGCTGCAGCTCTATGGTACAGAGAAAAAACAGAAAAGGATAGGTAAATGGAACTCTGGTTCACAGAATATACAAACAAAACATCAGGGATTACGATTAAAATAAAGAGGCAGCTTGACCATCGAGTCTCTGAGTTTCAAACAATCGATGTGTTTGAAACCCACTATTACGGAAATTTAATGGTAATTGATGGCTATATAATGCTTACGGAGTTTGATGAGTTTGTCTATCATGAAAATCTTACCCATGTTCCCGCTCAGTTTCTTCAAAATCCTGAAAAGGCATTGATTATCGGAGGTGGTGATGGGGGAACAGCGAGAGAACTTTTAAAATATCCTTCAATAAAGAAAATCGATATGATAGAGATAGACAGAGAAGTATGCGAGGTATCAAAGCTCTACTTTAAAAATTTATCGGTATCCTTTAAGGATCCTAGATTAAATCTCCACTATGAAGATGGAGCAAAGTTTGTTAAGAATAGAACCGAAAGCTACGACCTTATAGTGATAGATTCGACCGACCCTGTAGGGCCAGGCGAAGTACTGTTCACCGAAGAGTTCTATAACAACTGTTCAAAGATTTTAAAAACAGGGGGTATTCTTACAGCTCAGACTGAATCACCATTTGATAAGGAATACATAAATCCTATACGACAAATATATAAAAATCTTAGAAAATCATTCAATTATGTAAGCATGTATCTTGGGCATATCCCAACCTATCCTTTTGGGACATGGAGCTTTGCATTTGCATCCAATTGGGTTGATCCTCTAAAATCGGAGATTAAAAACAGCTATTTGCCTGAGGGTCTAAGATATTACAACAGGGAACTCGGAAAATCGATTTTCACTCTACCAAACTTTGTAAAAGAAATTATAGATGAATAATTCAACCCCATTAAAGTTTTTAGAGGCTACAGGAACCCCGGAAGCAGATTCCTGGTTGATCGGCATTCCATTCGATGGTACTGCCTCCTTTAAACCCGGGGCTCGCTTTGCTCCTGATGCAATAAGGCATGCTTCCCAGGGGCTTGAAAGCTACTCACCCTATCTAAACGCAGATCTTTCTGATTTTAAGATCTATGATTCAGGCAACATGGATATTTCCTTTTCATCGCCGGAAAAAACTATGGATGAAATTTATAACTTTTATAAGGAGGTTTTATCTCGAGGCAAATTGGTTTGTACACTCGGAGGTGAACATTCAATTACATTCCCCATTGTAAAAGCCTTAGTTGAAAGATATCCTGAATTAAAGCTCATTCATCTTGATGCCCACGCAGATATGAGAGAAAGCTATGGAGGGAGTAAATACTCCCATGCATCTGTAATAAAACGAATACTTGAAGTTATTGATGTCAACAACTACTACGGGTTTGGAATTAGATCCGGTTTAAGGGATAGCTTTAATAGTCTTAAAAAATTAAAAAATTTTTACCCTTTTAATGATGGGATTAATAGGTTGAAAGAAATAAGCGCTATGATAGATAATTCTATACCTGTTTATATTACTTTTGATTTGGATGTACTTGACCCGTCTTTTATCCCGGGAACCGGCGCTCCAGAACCTGCAGGAGTTTCCACTAAAGAGCTCCTGCAAGCGATTTTGAAACTCTCAAAACTCAACATAGTTGGATTTGATATCGTAGAGCTCTGTCCGCCATGTGATCCTTCAGGTATTTCTGAAACAACAGCAGCCTTTTTTACCAGGGAACTCCTTTTGATAATGAATGAGAAAACAACACAAGCTTAAAAAAACCTTTGCATTAAGCCAAGTTAAATAAAAATTTATTCAATTCTTTTACTTTATCCTTTTCCAGCGTGTCCCATCTTTTGTATCCTCAAGGACTATTCCCATTTCCAACAACTTTGCTCTAATTTCATCAGCCTTTTTAAAATCCTTTTCCTTTCTCGCTTTAGCCCGCTCCTCAATCAGTCTTTCAATTTCTTCTGGTAGAAGTTCCTTATCAAATTTAAAAATACCAAGAACAGAATCTATTGATTTCATGAAATCAGTCACAGATTCAGCATCAGCATAGCTTACAGAGGAATGATCAATAAGGATATTAATCTCTTTTACGAGCTCCGATATAGCTGCAAGTGCCTTTGAAATGTTAAGATCATCATCCATTCCCTCTTCAAAGGAATTTACCGTCTTTGAAATAATTTCAGAAACCTGTTTTTTGGGATTTTCCTTCCTCTTTCCACTCTTTTCCATAATATCATTCAATCTCAATATAAAATCATCGTATCTGGAAAGAGCTCCTTCAGCCTGCTTTAGCGATTCCTCACTGTAGTTAAGAGGAGCTTTGTAATGCGCCGACAGTAAGAAGTATCTTACAACCCTTGGTGAGTATTTCTCAAATATCTCCCGCAGGGTAAAAAAGTTACCCAGTGACTTACTCATCTTTTCATTATCAATATTTAGAAAACCATTATGCATCCAGTGATTTGCAAATCTATACCCTGCTCCCCTTGATTGGGCAATTTCATCCTCATGATGAGGAAAGATTAAATCCTGCCCTCCGCAGTGTACGTCAAATTCCTCCCCCAGATACTTGACACTCATCGCAGAGCATTCGATATGCCATCCTGGCCTTCCTCGACCCCAGGGGCTATCCCATGAAGGTTCACCCGGTTTTTCAAACTTCCACAGTGCAAAATCTCCAGGATTTTTCTTCTTATCAGAAACCTCTATCCTTGCTCCTGCTTTAAGCTCCTCAAGTGATTGACCGCTTAACTTTCCATATTCAGGGAATGTGCTAATATCATAGTAAACACCGTCATCAAGATTATAGGCATGGCCATTTGCGAAAAGTCTCTCTATCAGACCGATAATTTCAGGGATATGCTCAGTAGGTTTAGGGTCATAATCAGGTTCAAGGATATTTAATCTTGAATAATCCTCCTTATAGATTTGGATAAACCTCTCTGTAAGTTCTTTAACGGATATTCCCTCCTTATTAGCCCTATCAATAGTTTTATCATCAATATCAGTCCAATTTCTAACAAATGTAACATCATACCCTTTGTAGATTAAATAACGCCTAAACATATCAAAAACAATTGCTGACCTGCCATGGCCCAGATGCCCATAATCATAAACCGTTGGCCCGCATAGATATATCCCTACTTTATTATCATTCAGAGGAATAAAATCAACCTTCCCCTTAACCATTGTGTCGTAGATCTTCATATTAATTCTCCTAACTACATTATAAAAACATAATTTGACCCTTTTTTAAACACTCAATATATTAGGGGTACAATTTACATTCAAGATAAATATATTGTTTAAATTAATAAAATAATAGGTAAGTAAACTTACAATCAAAATTTAAATCATTAATGGGCCTATTCGTCATCCAGGGCTTGGCTTGACTCAGCATCTTGCAATGAAGGTTAATAAGATCCCTGCTTTCGCAGGGATCTAAATGTTCAGTTATAAATAGTTTGGTATTTACAATTAAACTTTAAATATATTATAAAAATTCGGGAGGAAATAGTTGAGAAAGATAATCTTCCAATACTGTAAAGATATGTGTGCTGGCAGGTTAGCTCGTGGTGTAGATCACATCAACAGGGTCTACCATATAGCCAAAAAGCTTGCAGATGATTACGATGATGAAGTCTTGTATGCTGCTACCTATCTGCATGATGTGATTCTTGCGGAACCACATCAGCTACAATCAGCAGAAAAGGCGGAAGCAATCCTGCATGAAGTAGGATTTGAACCGGATAAAATAAAAAAGGTGAAGGATGCAATCCTAAACCATATACCAGAGGGGAATCCATCAACCATTGAAGGTAAAATGCTTCACGATGCGGATATCCTCGATTCACTCGGTATGATTGGTATAACAAGGCTTGCCATAGGTGCCTTTTTCTGGAGAGGTGCCAAAACAATGGACGAAGTTCTAAAATTAATACGGGAATATAAAAACAGGGCGGAAAAACATCTGATTCTTGAGACCGCCAAAAAATTCTCCCAGGAAAGAATCGAATTTATGAATAGAGCTCTTGACGAGCTCGAAAAAGAGATATCAATAGTTGATTCTCTTTAACAATTGATTCTTTTTAATTAATTTGATTTTTACGGCATAGTTCTTGACACAACCTCACCCAGCGATCGGCCAATTTCTGTAAAAACAGATACTTTAGCCTCTTCCCTGGTGGAGCCTGTTCCGCTCCTCTCGAACTTCCAGCTAAAAATTATATTGGAACTCTCTTTATCGTAAAGATTAACATCAATAATGGCCTGTGTTACATAAAAACCAGAGATTTCTTCATAGCTTATAATCTTTACATAACCAAAGAGTATCCTTTTTACAGACTTACCGGATGCCTTAACCAGCTCCCCCCAGATAAAATCCTTATTTTTACCAAAAATGGTACTTGGTGGTATATCCAGAAGCTTTACATTAAATCGCTTCTGGTAAAGTACACTGTATATCTCCGGTGCTACCACAGGCTTGGAAAAGAGAGTATTATCCTTATCCACCTGAATTATATAGATTGCTGTTTTTACATAGCGAGCCTTCGTATCTGATTTAAATATAAAAACCCTTTTCATACTATTTGCAAGAGTTCTAAATTGAGACACCTTTACTCTGTATTTCGATGGGATTGAGGAAAGCTTTCTAATCTCACTGCTAAAATCAAGCCTTGCTTCAACAAGATTCCTATCACTCACTTCATACACTTTATCAATTTTTAGGTCCGCATAACCATTACTATCAGTCTTCCTATTGTAAATTATATATTTATAACCCGTCAATTTTGATCTTGGGA
>QNBN01000119.1 GCA_003645695.1 Spirochaetota bacterium
AAGGCACATGGAATTGAAGTTAGATTTCTCTATGGATGGTTTGTAAACGTCCATACAAAGGGCATGATTGTAGATAATAGAACTGTTCTGATATCGAGCATAAACTGGAATGAACAATCCATTGATAGAAACAGAGAGGCTGGAATAGTAATTGAAAATGGAGATATATCAAGATACTATGCAAAGATTTTTCTCTATGACTGGGAACTCTGTGAAAAATCCACTACCAAAAGAGAAGATTATAAAAACCACATCTTCATCTTTACCGTATTTGCAGCAGTCTTTGTACTTATTCTACTTGACTGGAGGAAGACGTGATGGAAACAATACTGGATCTGCCATCGATGATTTCAATAGTAGTCATATTAGCAATACTTACAGTTGCCCACATCAAGAAGACAACGCTCACGATTTCACTTCTACTGGCTAATATAATTGTCTTTTTCATCTATTCAATATACCCTGTACAAATAACCCTTGGACTTGCCTTTAATACTGCTTATCTCTCGCCAGCGGGTGTCCCTTACTTGTATACACTTCTAACCTCTATGTTTGTTCATTCAAATTTTGCCCATCTATTTGGAAATATGTTTGTATTGTTTTTCCTTGGAACGGCTTTTGAAAGAAGAGTCGGAAGCAAAATCTTTCTGCTCATCTATGTGATGACCGGAGTGTGTGGGGCAGTTACATTCTCATTTATTCATCTGAACTCAACAATATTTCTTGTTGGCGCCTCTGGCGCTATCTTTGGAATACTTGGTGCCTTTGCAACAGCCTATCCAAGAGATGAGGTTGTAATGCCCATACCTGTTGGCATAATGTTGATAACTAGGGTTAAGGTCATAACTGCTGCAATTCTGTTTGCTACTCTAGAAACTATCCTTTCTATCTGGTCGCCTTACATTTCTGATAACACAGCTCATCTGGCACATATCGGTGGATTAATGAGTGGCATAGTGCTATCACTGTTCCTGGTTAGGAATTCTAAAAGTAAATCGTCTGGGAATTTAAATCTGAGAATGCTTGAAAGACTTGTAAAAACACCAGAACAATCTGAGATTTTAGAGAGGATAAAAAATGAAAGGATAGAAGAGGTTAGAGAGTTATGGTTAGATAAATTCATAGAGATCACAAAATGCCCAGAGTGTAGAAGCGGATTATATAGACAAGAGAACGAAATCAGATGCAAAAATTGCAAGTTTAAAATAATTTTATAAATAAAGTCAAAATATTTATATATGAGCTTGTATATATATGTAGATAAGGTGATAGGATATGTGTGCTATTACACCGGTTTTTAGTCCATTTGTTTATATTGTAGGCCATATAAAGAAGAAATAAGCCTCTCCTTTTTTCTTTTTTAGAAAAAAATAAAACATTTTATGAGAATTTAATATTGTAGGGATTCAAAGATGAAACAAACGATAGGAATAGAGATATTGAAAAAAAAATTACCTTTTATTACTGTTTGGCATAACTTAGTGATTCTATACATTTTTCAGATTACCCTTTTCATGGGAATATTAATTTTTCTATATTGGATAAGTAGTATGGTTTGGTATGGAGCTTTAATAGGACAAAGTATCATTTCTTTTTTAGCAATTTTTCCGTTAGCTTATATTACAATTAATAGTGATAAATTAAGAAAAAAATATAGGAAAAAATATGGTAAACTTGCTTATCAGCATATGTGGTTGTTATTTGGTTCATATAATGAGCCATTCGGCTCTGCAAGTCTTTACTTTCCAGCTATATTAACAACAAATGGACTATTACCAAAGATTATTCATTTTGAGTCTAACCCTTTTACTATCAATCTCTTGCCTTCTCTTATTGCATTGCCTTTAGGTATCTTTATAATATTAACAGGATTTTTGATAAGAAAACCGACCGGTGGATATGATATAGACATAGCATCGTATGTATATATTATATATCCTGAAGAGAGCAGAAAATTAGATGGTGGATTATATAAGTTTATACGCAACCCGCAGTATTTGGGCAGAAGCATCATATGTATTGGTCTTGCAGTTATTGCGAATAATTTACTTGCATTTTTTGTAGCTTTAATATATTTCCTAGCATTTTATCTATTAGGATTTATTGAAGAAAGAGAACTTATTAAGAGATTTGGCGAGAGTTATAAAATATATTGCAAAAAAGTACCATCTATATTTCCAAAATATACGATGTGGAAAGAATTTGCAAAGGCATTAATTTTTGGTGGAAATAAACAAGAGTGACCGCTTTCTATTCTTCAATTGCCGGAATATCCACCTATCTTAAGACTAGGATCCCCTATTAATAACCACTGTTCAACGTTTTTTGCATTTAGAGCCGAGTCCCCGGGTGATTTTTCATTCCAATTAATGCTGAAATTTTGCAAAAAGGCTTTTATTGTCTCTTTCCAAACTTCACCAAGTATTTCCTTCTTCTTTAATCCATAACTTTCAAAAAAATGCATATCTAGCCAGTCACTTCCACCTTTTCTACTGCTGATATCAGTTGGTCCATAACTGAGTGCAGTAGGCCCTATTGTAGCTATTGCTCCTCCGTTAATTTTACTGACAAGTGCCCAACTCCAACACTTGCATGCAGGGATACCATTTGTCCAGACGCGATTATGTAAACTAATATTAAACATGCTATTATGACATCCACCAACAATACATATAGGAAGTTTGTTTCCATTTTGTAGAAAGAACATGTGAAAACGAATCAGACCAAATATATACTCTTCATTTTCTGGAGGATGTGTAGCCCACCAGATTGGCGTACCATGACCTGACAAATAAAGAAAACCGCATCCCCTATTTATGGCTCTAACAATATCTCTCCAACTTTTTAGACTGCCATCTGAGGTCCATAATTTAACAGGTGTAAAATTTATCATCATCTCTAAGGCTTTTTCTGTGTAATTTTCACCCTCATAACCTTCTCTATTGGGATAAGTATCTCCAGCTACAACTACCATTCTTTTAAACCATGAATCTGAACATTTTTCTTTCTCATAGTTTATGATTTTCTTGACAACTATTTTTACTTCCAGAATATTTCTACAAGGCAATCTTCCAACACATATATCTGGATAAAGATCGGGAATATCATCAGCTGATTTATTGTCTAACCATTCACCGAAGACTCCGTTGTTGTTTTCATCCCAGCTAGAAAAATCACCTCTTTTATCATAAATATCAGCAAAATACAGATCACTGAGAAATTTTTTTTCCTTGAAATTTTTATATCTTAGATCCTCAATATGACTGTATCTTACAGGTACCCACCATTTATCTTTGGAGGATTGATGTTTTTTTCCACCCACAAGAAGAACATATTCAACCTTCCACTCTTCAATAGCTTTTTTAATGAAATATTTTATTTTTTCGGCATTATCTCTTCCACAAAGATCTGTTTCTTTATAGATTTCACAAGTAGAAACAATTTTAGTTCTAATGCCAATGCTTTCTTTATGATGAACCAATGGTTGAAGGCATCCAATAAATTCTTTAGGAGCAATTATCAAAAGTTTGTACTCTATATTATCTGACAAATTCTTTTCTAAACATGAATCACCGGCTAGATTAGCTATACTAAAATTAATCACAAGTACGATTATTAGAATGCCATTCGTTAGTAATCTCATCAAATAAAATTTATTGATAAATAATATATAAATTTAATTATGTTAAAAAATCAACTATCAAATTTTTAATATCTATTTCGTGTACGGTTAACTACAACTCATCTGTTGTATATATTCTCTTTTTAACTGAGACAATGATACGTTCGGGAGAATATCTCTAATTATATCAGTCGAATACCAGTCTTTTTCTAGGAGGATTCTCTTGGTCAAATACAGACGCATGGCAGGATCCTCAAGAGTTTTGTGTAAAACTTCCATACCTGTTGGATGGCTGCTAATACGTTTCCCAAGCAAAGGATCAACTTCCAAAGCCCATTTGATTAGTTGACCTAAATCATTATTGATAGCTACTACTAGAGGATCAAAACTGACATAATCTATAATTTCAGACAATTTTTTATTCTCTATGTTGCCTAATGTCCAAATGCCTGCTAAACTTCCACCGAGATATACGTTTCCATCTCTCTCGATTAGTAACATATTTGATTCTAATGCTAATTTATCCACTTCTTTCATTTGCATAAAGTCCTCTAACGTATAAGCAGAATTCATACTCTCCCAAGGTAAAAGCAAACTTGCCTTGCCTATCCTTGTAATTAGTTGGGCTCCACAGCATACTCGCAATATTCTATCATTAAATTTGAAATCAATCTCCATCTGTAATATTTCTGGTCCTTTAGTTGGAGGACTACATATCAATTGATCATATAAAAGCAAAGTTTCATCTTTATCAATTACCTCAATACCTCTCCTTTCTAATTCATCAAAAAGATATCGTAGTATGCTATTCTTATGTCCAGATCTGACACTCATAAGAATTATTTTGATATTTGGATAATATTTAAAGACAATCTCTATTAGATTGGCAACATTAATAAGTGGAGAATTTTCTTTAAGGGCATCATCCTCTTTTCTTTTAATCTCTTGATGAAACACATCGACGCTGATTTGTAGTCCTAACCCTAACTTTTTTTCATTCTTATTATTACAAAACGCATCCCATATTCTACTGACTATTTTATCAGTTTTCCCTCCTTTGATATTGTCAACTGCAAATCTACCACTTGTTGTTATAAATATTTGAGAAGCCTTGCTATTTCTGATAGTATACGCCATCCTATCAAGAGCTAAGAAAGGTTCACCACCAGTAAAAAGTAAAATTTCTATTCCATATTCAGATGCCGAATAAAGAATTTCATCAATCTTTGAATTATCAAAATTAAGGGATTTTTTTATAGGTCTGCTAGCCATACAATGACGGCAGTTGTTTTGGCAAGCATTAGTATAAGCAAGACATAAAGCTCTTATCTGCTCCTTTGGCATATTGGTTTTATCAAAATTCGGATGGTCAACTAATGTTTTTACTAACTTTCTTCTTGCTAAGTCAAGTTTTGAACCTATAAGTTCATATTTTCTTTCTTGATCTTTTCTTAATTTTTGTTGAAGGAAATGATTTTTCTTTTGATTAAATCTTAATTCATCCCATAGAACAGATACTTTATTTGATATTTTATCTAACGACAAATTATATTCCTTATTAAACAATCCTCCACCTTCAATCTTTTTAACCAAAAAACAGATCTTCTCTTTGATATCATAAAAATCAATAATAAACCACTCTTTCAAAAAATAAGATAAATTAAAATCTGAAAAAATGGTGGAATTAATAAATTTGTTTACTCTTTTTTTTCCAACAACTTCTTTGGCATAATCTAAGATATAAATCAATTGTAATATATCTGCTACTTCAGGTTCTATCTTCTTCTTATCCTTCAAATTTGATATATAATCCATCATACCTTTGCAGTGGTTTATGCACTGCTCCATGAATCTATTTTCGATATCATTATTCATTTTTAGTACCCTATAGATTATGTTTTTTTCTATTTTAAATTTCGTGCTAAATTTTAACCGAATTTAACGGAGATATTAGATTAGACTTATAAAGGAATTTAAAATAACAAATGAGATAATGAAAATATTGTTTATATGTCCACAACCAAAGGATCTTCTTTTGACCACTTATGAGAAAAAAGAGACATCTATTTTTCATAAGATAATGCTAAAACTGACTTCTATAAATAAAAATATGTCCTTACCAATTTTGGCGGCTGTGACACCTAGAGAGCATACTGTGATGTTACAAGAAGGCACCTTTGATGAAATTAATTTTGATATAGATTGTGATATAGTTGGCATAACATATACAACGTTAGATGCGTTGTGTGCCTATAAAATAGCCGATGAATTTAAAAGACGAAAAATCACTGTAATTCTTGGAGGATACCACGCCTCCGCTCTTCCAGACGAAGCAAAACAACATGCAGATGCTGTGGTTATAGGTGAGGCAGAGGAAATTTGGCCACAAATATTAAAGGATTTTGAGAGAGGAAAATTAAAACCTTTCTACAAGCAAGATCGGCCCACTGATCCAAGAAAAATTCCGATACCTTTGTTTGAAATGTATCCTAAAAACGCTTCTTTAGGTATCCAAGCCTCCAGAGGTTGTCCAATGGGTTGTGAATTTTGTTCTATAACAAATGCCAGATTTAGAAATATTTTTCGACCGAGACCCATCGAAGATGTTATTGAAGAGATTTCACTGAATCCCCAGAAGAATATTAGCTTTTATGATCCTTCTCTAACTATCGATCCAAGTTATACCAAGGCTCTATTTAAAGGTGTAAAAGACTCTGGTATCAATAAAAAATTTGCTTGTTATGGAAATATAAATATCTTAGCAAAAGATGATGAATTATTAAAACTTGCCAGCGAAGCTGGTGTAATACAATGGGAAATAGGTTTTGAGTCCATCATACAGAAAAGCTTGAATGATATAGGAAAAAAGAGTAACAGAGTGAAAGAATATGCAAAGGGCATTAGAAAAATACATAATTACAATATGATGATTCTTGGCGATTTTGTATTTGGATTTGATAATGATCCGCCAGATATTGGTGATAAAACTCTTGAATTTGTTAATGATTCGGATATAGATATACCTGACGTACAGATACTGACACCCTTTCCAGGCACACCCCTTTTCAATAGACTAGAAAACGAAGGGAGGATTATAACGAAAGATTGGTCAAAGTATGATTTTGAACATGTTGTTTTTAAACCAAAACGAATGACAGTAGAAGAATTATACGAAAATGCAAAAATTTTTTTCAAAAAATCCTATAAAAAGACAAAAATCTTAAAGAGAGTGATTAGAGGAATAAACCTTGGATATGATACCTTCGTTGTGGTACTATTTGAAAATTTAACTATGTCAACAAAACGATATATTTAATGTTTGATCTAGGACGATTCAATTTTCTTCTTTTAAATAAATATGAACTACTGTTATGGAAATCAGGATGAATACTAAAAATAATGTTAGTGGAATAATTGAATAAGTTTTAATAAAGAGATTAAACGAAACAGAGTTGCACCATATGAGAAAAAGAGCGCTGACCAACTTCCTTATTAAAGTAATTTTTCTAAAAAGATTAACAAGAATTAGAATGGGTAAGCAGATAGTGATACTGACTAGGATTACATCATTCCAAGCAAAATAATATATTGATAAAATAAAGCTCAAAACAAAAAGGATAGTACCCACATAAATTGTTTTTCTTTGACCTAGTATTGTACATGTGGTTTTAATACCAAATTCTCTATCTGTTTCAATATCAAAGTAGCTAATAAAAAGATAATAAGATGCTACAAGTAGACTAACAATTACAATTTGCACAATTGATTGATTCGTAAGAGGATTACCTAGAAGAACATACCCCAAAAGAAAGGGTATCGCTCCAAATCCCAATGCATTAGCTAAGATGTCGAGTGGAGGAATAGTTTTTAGTCGCAGTGGAGGGGTTGCATAGATGAAAAATACTAAAAACAAAGACAATCCAATAATCGCTAAGTATACATCTATATAGAATAATAAGAGTAAACCGAGTCCAGCGGACAGGAAAGATGAAAATAGCATTTCTTTTGGTGAGATGAATCTAAAAAATTCAATATTTTTCTCGGCATGTTTATCCAATTCTCTATCAAATACATAATTTATCCAAGAACCAGAATTAACGATAAGTAAGATAGAAAGCATGGCCAGCATGGTATAAATCAAATGAAAAGATTGAAAGGAATACCATTCCCCAAGAAGTAAAAAAATTATTGCAACTAGTCCACCCTCATATCTAGATGCTTGAATGTAGTATCCTACTTTATAACATATAAATTTCAATTTGGAAGCAATATTTTTCTTCATTTTTCTCAAATAAAGCAAGATAAAAATTACAAATTATAAGATTTTCGTATCTTATAAAAATGTAAAGCCTACGAGCGACGAATGTAAAACATAGCTTGATATGAAATAAGCTATTATTGCACCAGTATTTAGAAAAGGAAGTCCTGGCTGTGGTTTACCTTTTATGACAAGTAGCATGAGAACAAAAAAGCCAACAAGAATACCAAGAATAACTGAAAAGGATATCATAAGATCGCCAATA
>QNBN01000120.1 GCA_003645695.1 Spirochaetota bacterium
GTTCTTTTGGATTACTTTCCCGATGACTTTCTCATGTTCATTGATGAATCTCATGTAACGGTTCCCCAGATTGGTGCAATGTATGAGGGTGACCGGTCAAGAAAACAGACTCTTGTTGAACATGGATTCAGATTGCCTTCAGCACTTGATAACAGGCCTTTAAGGTTTGAAGAGTTTGAGCAGCTTGTCAATCAGGTTGTTTTTGTTTCAGCAACACCTGCTGATTACGAAAGAAGAAAAAGTGTACATATTGTAGAACAGCTCATAAGACCTACAGGACTTCTTGATCCTGAAATTGAAGTAAGATCATCGGAGTATCAGATTGATGACCTTATTAAAGAAATTAAAGAGAGGGTAAAGAAAGGTGAGAGAGTTTTAGTAACAACTTTAACAAAAAGAATGGCAGAGGACCTTTCATCCTATCTGGCAAAAATAGGAATAAAGGTAACTTATCTACATTCTGAAATACACACAATAGAGAGGGTTGATATTCTAAAGAATCTGAGAAGGGGAGAATATGATGTGCTAGTAGGAATAAACCTCTTAAGAGAGGGATTGGATTTGCCTGAAGTTTCTCTTGTAGCAATACTCGATGCTGACAAGGTTGGATTTTTACGTTCTGCTACTTCTTTAATTCAGATCTCTGGTAGAGCCGCTCGTCATATAAATGGTAAAGTTTTAATGTACTCAGAACGGGTTAGTGATGCCATGAAGCAGGCTATTGAAGAATCAAATAGAAGGCGCAAAATCCAGAAAAAATACAATGAAGAGCATGGGATTGTGCCTGAAAGTATTAAAAAAGAAATCAAGGATATACTCAAAAGGAAAAAGCAGGAGAAGCAGGATGTTTCTCATGAGGAACTCGAGGTGATTAGAAATCGATATAATCTATTAAATCCTTCTCAAAGAAGACGATACATAAAAGAGCTGGAAAAGTATATGCTTGATGCTGCTAAGAATCTTGATTTTGAAAAGGCTATTGTTTTTAGAGATGAGATAGAAAAGCTTAAGCATGATAAGACCAATGACCTTGTTGGATAGTTTATCAAAATATTTGAGGCAGGAAATTTTATGAACCTCACATCCGGTATCTTCAGACGTCCCTGTTATTTTTTTCTTATTCCTTTTATATTGATGTTTTTTCAGCCTGTTTTTTCTGATGATCTTGTTAAATACAGCCCTGAAATTCCTGATAAAATAATTGTTTATGGGGAATATCCTGTTATAGAAGAGATAAAAAAAGGCTTTGGCTCTAATTCGGAGAGAAGAAACCATCCTGATGTTTCTGAATCACAACCTTTGATTGATTATAGTAAGGGAAGGGATTATAAAGAGAAGGCTCTTATTGATGCTTTGCACATACTTAGCGCAAATATATTTGGATACAACTTCATATTTAAGCCAGGCAGTAAACTGATGAAAACTGAGGAAACTTTTGAGATAAAATTAAAGGGAAGAATAGATAAAGATGCTGTAGCAAAGGTAGCAGAGGGAGTTTTTGATAAGGTATACAGGGTTAAGATAGAGTTTAACCTTACTCCTTCTGTAAAAAAGTGGATTTCTGCCTTTCATTCGCATAATCTAAAGTTGGCTGATGCGGAGGGAACATCAGAATTTTTCCAGGGCTGGGGTGGTAGGCAGGAAGCATATCATAACGCCTTGAGAAATCTCGTACTTGTTGAAGCTAAGAGGCAGCTTAGCTCAAAACCTCTGCTGATTAAGGGTGATATCCTTCTTGAAGGGAACCCAAAGTTTAATGTCGGAGCCGGTAGGTACTACTGCCATCTTAAAGGATGGGTCAATATGGTAGAAGTTGTAACCTATGATTAATACTTTAAAAAACTTCAAAAACGCTTTTCATACCTTTCATTTTTATGTATAATAATCTGAAAATTTGCTTGATTTTTCAAATTTCTTTACCGGTAAATCAAAAAACTTATTATCTTGTTAGAAATCTAAACCCCATATTGGGTCTAAATTTAGGTATTAGCAGTGGAATTGGAATCATTTTTAAATTATTTAAAGAAAGACCCGTCATTTATGGCTCATGTTGCCTTCTGGGGTGTGAGCCCCAAAAAAAAGGCTGAATATAGAGAAATTCCTGAGGAGATTCATCCCCTTTTAAAAGAACGATTAAAACAATACGGGATAGATAGGTTGTACACGCATCAGGAAGAGGTATATCGCAGGGTAGCGCAGGAGAAGGATGTTATTATTACCACTCCAACTGCATCGGGAAAAAGCCTGGCATACAACCTTCCAATATTGGATGGGCTTCTGAAGGATGAAGATGCTAAGGCTCTATATATTTTTCCGACAAAAGCATTGAGTCAGGATCAGGTTAAGGTTATATCTGATTTTTCTCTCGAAAATGTAAAGCTTTACATATACGACGGGGATACGCCCTCTTCAATAAGGCAGGCAGCAAGAAAAAATGGGAGATTAATCGTTACTAATCCTGATATGCTTCATACCGGGATCCTTCCGAACCATCCGAAATGGGTTAAAATCTTTGATGGTTTAAGATATGTGGTAATAGATGAGCTTCATAACTATAGGGGAATATTTGGCAGCCATCTTGCCCTTATTATAAGAAGATTGCTCAGAATAGTTTCATTTTATGGATCGAAACCACTATTTATTGCAACATCTGCTACAATCGATAATCCCGAGGAGATTTTTTATAAGATTACAACAAGAAAACCTCATATCGTTGATAAAAGTGGTGCGCCAATGGGGGAAAGGCATTATGTGATCTACAATCCTCCTCTTGTTGATGCTGCTCAGGGAATAAGGCGCGGTGTGATACTTGAAGCGTCTGGAATAGCAAAGAGATTTATTAAGGAAGGAATACCCACCATAGTTTTTGCCAGAAGCCGGATGAATACAGAAGTTATCCTGTCTTACCTGAAGAAATGGATTCCTTCTAAATCCAGGGAAATAGCCGGGTATCGTGGTGGTTATCTACCAAAGGAGCGCCGGGAAATTGAAAGAGGACTTAAAAATGGAAGAATAAGGGCTGTTGTTGCAACCAATGCACTGGAACTCGGGGTCGATATTGGAGGCCTTGATGTTAGTATCATGGCAGGCTATCCTGGGACTGTAGCATCTTTTTATCAGCAATCCGGAAGAAGCGGTAGAAAAGAAAGGATTAGCCTGGCAATACTTGTTGCTTCTAATTCTCCTTTGGATCAATATATTGCAGAACATCCGGAGTATCTAATAAAGAAAAGCCCAGAAGCTGCTCTTATAAACCCAAAAAATGTATTCATATTTGTCGACCAGCTAAAGTGTGCAGCTTTTGAACTTCCCTTTAAAGAAAATGAGGGATTTATTGATGAAGAAGTTGGAGATATATTAAATTTTTTAGAGGAAAAATCGGTTTTACATCGAGAAAATGATATATACCACTGGCAGGAAAGGTCTTATCCTGCTGAAAATGTGTCAATAAGGAGTGCAGATGATGGAAACTTCGTAATTGTTGAAATGAGCGCAAGTGGAAGAAGGGTTATTGGTGAGATGGATAGAAGCTCTGTTCCCTTCTTGCTTTATAAAAATGCAGTTTATATTCATGGGAGTCAGCAGTATGTTGTTACAGAATTGGACTGGGATAATAGAGTAGCTTACGTTAAGATGTCTAAAGTTAATTATTACACGGATTCAGAATCAAAAACGGATATAAAGATACTTGAAAATGATGAATATTCCTCATCTGGAATGTATGATGCGTGGCTATCAGAAGTGCTTGTAAGAACAATGGCGGTCAAATATAAAAAAATAAAGTTCGGGACCCATGAAAATATAGGATGGGGTGAGATTAATCTTCCGACGATTGAAATGCATACGCGAAGTCTTGTTCTTGCACTAAATAATGAGCTTTTTGGTAATTACTCAAGGGAACAGTCGGAAAATTTGCTATTATCCATATCGAATTTGCTTAGAAATATTAGTCCTTTGTATATTATGACCGATGTTAGAGATATAGGGAGTGCAGAAGCGTTGAAGGAGCCTTTAACGGGTAGGCCAACGCTGTTTCTTTACGATAGGTATCCAGGAGGTGTGGGACTTGCTGATAGGCTCTTTGATGTAAAGGATTCATTGCTGGTTTCTGCCCTTCAACGGGTAAAGGAGTGTGCCTGTAGTAATGGATGCCCATCATGTGTGGGACCAAATAGGATGAATAAAAGGGATACGATAGAAGTATTAGAGCATCTTATTAAAGGAAATGTAAAGCTTGTAAATTAAAATAACTTTTACTGAAAAAATGGAGGTAATAAAAATGAACAGGCTTGATGTGTACAATTCGATGCGTACTGAGAAAAAGCCTGAAGAAAAGAGGCCTGAAATACCTGCACTTTTTGAAGAATTGACAAAGAAACTTGGAGGTTTGTTGATAGAAGAAAAGGGGAAGAAAGTTTTTGTTCTTAGGAACAGATTTAAGTTTGATACCAACCATGGAAATGTAAAATTTTCGGACTTATCAAAGCTTGATAAACCGAACTATTATTCTATCCTTTTTAACAAAGATTTTAATAACTCAGATGCCAGAGGCTCTATTACCAGAAAATTTAACTTCTTTGATATTGAGAGTACTGGTCTTTCAGGAGGGGCCGGGACCAAAGCTTTCCTGGTGGGAATAATCAGTATTGAGGATAATGAAATTGTTTTAACCCAATACTTTCTGCCGAATCTTGGTTCCGAACAGCTTTTTCTGAAGAATATAAAGAATGCTCTTTTCAAAAAGGAAAAGATTCTTATCTCATATAATGGTAAATCTTATGACATTAATATTCTAAAAAATCGATTAATAGTTAATCGGTTAAATGTTGATGATGGGAGTATGGATATACCCCATTTTGATCTTCTTCACTCCTCCCGTAAGATATGGAAGGGTAAACTACCAGATTATACCCTCCAGAGGGTTGAAAAGAATATACTAAATTTTGATAGGATATATGATATTCCGGGATATTTAATCCCTGATATATTCTCAAGATATCTTAGAGGATACAACGTTATTGATGATTTGGTAAAGGTATTTGAGCATAATAGAAACGATTTGTTAACCTTGTTTGGTATATTGATCAAGCAGCTTCGTATAATAGCAAATAGTATTGAAGGAAAAAATCAAATTGAAGATGAGAAAACTATTGACCCTGCTTCAATATCCGATCTTTTGATTAAAAAAGAATTAAAGGGTGAGGCTATTAAGCTTCTGGATAAGTTTGATGATGATCCCGGAGCAATCAGAAAGAAGGCTCTGCTGTTAAAAAAGGAATCTTCTTATGATGAATCTGTAAAGATGTTTGAAAAGCTCGCCGTTAAAAGTAGAAAGGCGAGGGAAAAACTGTTTGCCTTTATTGAAATAGCAAAGATTTATGAGCACTATAAGAAAAACTTTGTGAAAGCTCTTGAGTATACAAAAAGGGCTACGGATTTTTTAAGAACACTATCATATTTATATCCGGATTTCCATATCTATCAGAGAACATACAAAGAACCTCTTAATAAGAGAATGCTGAGGCTTGAAAAAAGAATCAATAAACTTAGGACTTAATTCATAATAAAAACCATTAAGGATGAAAAATTGCTCTATCATTTAAAAGATAAAAAAATTATATTTAACGAGTTTTTTAAAATAGAGAAAGCGACGGTAAGCTGGCAGCGTTCAAGCGGAAAAATGGGGCGTAGCGTAACTAGATATGTTATAAGAAGGGGGGATTCAGTTGGGATTATTCCAATATGTCCAGATGGGATAATTCTTGTACGACAGTTTAGGTATCCAGCCGCAAGAGAAGGGGTTGACCCTTACCTATGGGAGATACCGGCAGGGATGGTTGATAAGGGAGAGAAACCAGAGGTTACTGCAAAAAGGGAATTGAAAGAGGAAATTGGAGTAATTTCCAGTAAAATTATCCCTTTAATCTCTTTCTTTCTATCTCCAGGAGCATTAGATGAGATGTTTCACCTGTATTATACACGCCTAAGTGATTGTGGTGAAATAGTGCAGGTTGGCGGTGTAGAAGAGGAGGAAGAGGATCTGGAGGTTAAAAAGTTTGATAGGTCTCAAATAATAGAAATGATTCAAAATGGAGAAATTATTGATTCAAAAACTATTGCATCCCTGATGTATTATTTTTTAAAATTCTCTGAGTGATTCATGTACACCTTTATGAATTTCATACCAGAAGTTTAATGATGCCTCTTTTTTATCTTTTTTAAACTTGTCCAACCAATTCAAAAGTTCCGAATCATTGTTGCCCTCTACGTCATGTTTTCTCTTGAGAAAATGATATATAAAATCAAAGTTTCGTTCTGATTCCCAGAAAATAGATGCATTTCTGCTGTTTATCCTGCTTGTAGTTATTGAAATATTTTTTAAATACTCCTCCTTTTTATTGAACAATGATTCCATAATCAACGGTATCATCTCTTCAGCCCATTTACGGTGGAATCTGCACATCCCAAAGTTATCAAGCATAAGTTCATGTGTGAACCTTTCTGCATTCTTTCTTCCTAATTCCCTTGGCGGTAGAAAGTCACTGCCGTAATACATGTAATATTTACCCATTATTGGCATCGGGGATAAAACTCCAGGTGTCCAGTATTGATTTGGTACGACCCATCCTTTTCTTGCAAAACTGTTAAAAACGAATTTATTGATAATTTCTTTGTTTATACTTCTACTTAATCTTCTTGCTAGTTTTCTAGCCCCCTCTGAGAGGTCAACAATACCTCGCCTTTGAATAATTGAATCAAGAAGTTCAATTCCAATCTGTGAGTTGTGGAGAGAATCTGATTCAATGTTAAAATTGTTATAATCCAATATCGGTAATGAGCTAACCCCTAAATCATTTTTTGAAAGTAGGCCATCAGACAGACACTCCATAAACCATGATAAAATACCTCCAATTGAGATTGCATCAAAACCAAGCATATCTGCGTGGTGAGTTAATTTTTCTGCGGCCCTCTGATCAAATACTCCGCATAGTGGTCCCATTGTCTGATAAGGTTCATAATCCTTTTTATACTCACCATTCATTTTTTTACAAACTGCCACGCATGGTTCACCGCAGTTAAATTGCTGTTTCTTCTGTATGGTTTCTTCATTAAACTGTTTTAAATAATGATTTACAATAAATTTTTCATGGATAGAGAGCCTTTCATCCTCTTCCATATAAATACTTTTATAATTAAAAGCGAGGATTTTACCGCCCATGGTGCTATAGTTGACTCCAAATGTTCCGCCAGTATTAAAGTTTGGATCAAAGCGATACTTTGTTGTTGCATCAAAATCTTTTGCTGCAAGTTTTTTATTATACTTATTCTGAAACCATTCATCGGCTACCTTTCTATTTCTAAAATCTTCATCTATGAAAGTGCCTCCATAGATTATTGCGGCAATTCCATGTTCTCTTAGGAGTTTAGAACCCAATCCTCCACGCCCTGCCCATGTGTCAACATAGGAAATTTTGCCCTTATTAATGGGAGCAGAACATATAGCGCCAAAATCAGTAGCCAATGAGGCCGGTCCTGTACTTAGAATTCTTGGATCATTCAAGTATCTATTTTTAAATAATTGATAGGTATAGTCCATAAGTGAATATGTTCCACCCCTATTTTTATACCAGATACTGTTTAGGTCCACAGGCTGTAATTCAACCTCAATCTCCTCCCCATGCATTCTATTTAGGTAAAGTATTGAAGGTGATGGGGATTTGCCCAATATGGATACCATATTGATACCAAGATTATCAAAGATAAGGCCAGCTCCACCCATAGAAGAGATGAAAAATCCTCCCCAGCAAGGTGAAAATCCTGTAAATACAAGCCTGTTTGAACCTGGGATTATAGAGCCAGCAAGCAAACCAGTGCCAATGTTTAGTGAGTTATGCCTTCCAGAAAGGAAGAGTCCCAGATCTACTGGTCCAAAAAAGTTACCAACTTCATACTTTGACATACGATAGAAACCTGTTGATGCATCAATTAGCAATACCTTTTGATTTATGGCCATATATTTCTCCAAAATAAATAAGTCAAATATATTTTATTAAAAACCATGATAATTATGGTACAATTAAATAAAAAATACAATAAATTTTTTAA
>QNBN01000121.1 GCA_003645695.1 Spirochaetota bacterium
CTAGGGAGTTATGAGAGTCCCGATACTTCGGGATAAAAACATCCTCCCATCAAATTTACTTCGTAAATTTAAGCAATGGGGACTTCGCAAAATCGCCCGAAAAGATATTTTTTCTTTTATTTTTTCACCCCTTTTAATTCTTTATCTTTTGAAACCCAAAATTCTTTAAATCGCAAACAAAATCAAGGAGTTAAAAAAGACCTATGCCTAAAGTCTATATTAAAACCTTCGGCTGACCTTCTATACAGATTTTACAATATATAAAATCTCCCTTGTTTTTTCTTTGATAATACCCTTCCTTTCTGTTAAAAACTTCGTTTCTAACAGGGCAAGCGCCCACCCTTGGAGAGCAAATTACATCCTGCTGGAGTTTACCCCGTAGTAAGCGAAGCTTTGTTACGGGGTCGGGCTTTGTGCTTCGCACATTTTTTCTTAATAAGGAAAAATATTTTTAAATCTCGTCGGGCGGAAAAAATTAAGTTTTTACTCCTTATTTATCTAAAAGGATTGCAGCCGACGACTACAATTGCCAAGAGGATATTAACCTTATTAGTGCCTTATACTACCTACGCCCTTGCTCTGTAAGCAGACCCTTCTTAATTGCTTTATCAGCCGCATTATAACCAGAATCCCATAGGAATTTTTTATCTTCTTCGGTTAAATCAAATTTTATTGTAGATATAGAGCCTGTAGGAATAGGGATAGTCCTAGCCCATTTTGCCTCTTCAACATAGACTCTTTCATGGGCAGTCTGCATTGTTTCAAAAATGCGCATTAGATAAGCAAGAATATTTTTTGGAAAACTGGGCGGAAGAATTTCGTCTTTTGAAATAAGTTTAAAGCCAATGGTGCTTACTAAAGACCCTTTGCCGCTAAAGGTGGCAATTGGATAATTAGCCAATACCCCACCATCAACAATTAAGGCATTTTTCTTAACTTTTGCTCTGAAAAATAAAGGTATACTCATTGACATTCGGACAGCTTCAGCAACTTCTAAATTCGGTGAGGCATCTCTGTCAAATTGAAGCAATTGCTGGTTAAAAACATCTACTGCAAATACTCTTAAATAAATAGGCACTGATTTAAAATCTGTAACTCCCTTTTCTTTTAATAATCCTTTAATCCAGTTGTAAAATTTATCTGTACTGAATACACCATAACCGGCACTTGAGAAAAATAGAGAAAACAAATGGAAAATATAAGGGCTAAAAATAATACGCCACTTCTTTCGGATGAAAACTTCTATATTGGCAAAATCATTAAAATTTTTATTCCATAGAATATCTTTTATTTCTTCGGCTTTATATCCAGCAGAAACTAATGCCGCAGCAATCGCTCCCGCTGAAGTTCCCGCCACTCTACCAAATTCTATTCCTTCTTCTTCAAGGCGTTTCAACGCACCAATTAGGGCAACACCTTTAACTCCTCCGCCTTCAAATACTGCGTCGTATTTTTTATTGTTCATAACTGTATTTTTCTATCAAATCATTAATCTCTAAATACTGCCATTCTTTTTGGCCATGATCCGGCTTAAAGAGTCTAAAATAACCTAATGGCTTAACCCCCTCAAAATGCCTCTGTTCAACTCTTCTTTGTCCATCTCCTAAAAATATCTCAGAAAGAACCGAAGGATATGGATCGTCAAATATAACTTCTTTAATTCCTACTTGCATAATTTTTTTAGCACATAAAGGGCAAGGAAAAGTTGTCACATAAATACGCCCCCCATCTAATCCCATGCCACCCCTACGCGAACACTGAAGAATTGCATTTTCTTCTGCATGAAGAGCCCGACAATTTTCATGTTGCTTAACAAGGATATCATTTATATCATCTTCATTTATTTTTTTATATACCTCTTTGTCCTTAATATTTTTTAACAAAATACTTAAAGATATTTTCTCTCTAAAGCAAATACAATGTTCTGGATGTAATTCTTTACCATCTATTTTAAAAATATCATTTTCATTAATAATCCCCTTTTCTATTATTTTCATATATTTGCTAAATCTTCCCGACTTTAAATCTTTCACCTCAATTAACCCACAACTAATATGCCCCTCTCCAACATCATTCCACCCTGCGCCAATTATATATCCATCTTTATCCACTATGACAGCTCCCACTTGCCTACTTATACAATTTGACTTCATAGCCATAGCATAAGCCTGATTCATAAGATGTTCATCGTCATTAGGCTTTGTACAACCTTTATCTATAATAAGGGCGAGTGCCCTAATAATCTTTCTCCAAAACTCTTGCAAACTATATTTCTTAATTTTATTATCTGACAAGATTTTCTTTTTTTTGCATTCCTTTTTATTATTAGAAAGATTCTCTGCTATGGGAATTTCTTCGGCTACATAGTTATTAATCGCTATATCGGCCAATCTACTGCATGCTGTTACATTTTGGCTATACAATGCTTTTTGGTCTTTAGAATATTTTCCTTGATCTCTTTCGTCATTTTTCTCGAAATCTTCCCAGCTCATTTCAGGAAATTCTTTTTTCTTTCTACAAAACCTAACTTTTCTATCTGCATATACCGAAATTAAATAAAAATTATTAAATCGCTCTCTAAGAAATAATACTTCATAGGGATTACGCAACGCATCAACGATAAATACCTTATGCCCTGCTTCAAACGATAATAAGCTTATAACTTTTTCAACCTCTCTCATCAATTTGTATTTTGTATCAATGTCTTTCCCTACTAATTTGCCATTTATTTTATTTTTCTTCTTATATTCAGTATTGTAGTCATAAGGATTGCCGCATCTTCTAATATTATCTCCAAAATCTTGCATTAACTTCCTATAATGCAATGTTAAATTCTTTTTAAAATCTCCTTTGGCTCTGGCAATCTTTCTAACAATAAATTTCATTACATTCTTTATTAGGGCTAAATCTTGGCTCTTATTGTTTAATTGTACAGTAGCTGTAGAAAACAAATCATAATAATGCTCGATGGCATTTTTCCCAACGCTACTAATCTTTCTTCTAATTTCGTTTTCTATAGATGCCTTGTATTTACGAATTATCTTCCTATATTCTTTGATTTGTTTTAGTTTATCTTTTGCGCATTTATCATCTGAGAAGTCATCGAAATGCAAAATAGTCATAAATACTATAATATCTGACACAGATATTCTACGAAAATGATGTTTTTTATTGTTAATATCTAAATATTTATTTATCAAACTAGTCTTGCCTATAAAAGCATTTAGCGCCTCTCTTTCTTCTAATAAGACCTTCAACTCTGCAAATATCCTAGTTTTAATATGCGCAACTACTTCTTTGTTCCAATACCTATCTTTAAATCTCCTTTCTAGAAATCTAGATACTAGTTCTTTTTTCTTCTTAAATACTCCCAATATTCTATCCTTTAATATTATAATCTCTTGCTCTGTTATCTTGTCTTCATAGTTTTTTAAGATTTTCTCTATATCATTAAGTAAGTCATAAAATTTATAGATTTCTTTATCTATCTTCTTAAAATTGTTTTCTATATCTTTATCACAAAGATATTTAATAAAATTGAATTCGCTATTCTTAGACGGAAACCAATCAAAAAACTTAGCAAAAGTAGTACACCCACTGCCAAAAGGACCAGTAAGACCTATAACAATAATATCGGCATCATCTATACAAGTCTTTAATACTACATGCTTTTCCTCTATCCTTTCTTTTCCAGCATTTTTATTTTTTCTCATTCTTCCTGTTCCACTATATCCATGTTTAAATACGCCTCAAATTTTACCTCGTACAACCCCCTTGTTAACTATACAGCAACTTTCTCAACACATCTATTTAGATTAACTTAACACTTCTTTTCTCGATAATCGCATTATTAGGGAATATTTTCTTCTTTCTCCATATTACCCCCTTCCCATAATCTTCCTTTATTCTTATAAAACTTGTATTTCCAACATGAAATGTATTCATCTTTTTGGATTAGAAAACTCTAATTGTATATTTTTATTCCTCCCTCCTAACTGCTTAAAGTACTCAACTAGGCTATCTCTCATGACGGTAGAATCAATGCGTTTTTTAGCAATTTTGAAATAATCGCTGTCGATTTCTATCCCAATAAAATTTCTCTTCAACCGTTTTGCAACTACACCAGTAGTTCCAGAACCCATAAAAGGATCTAATACTGTATCTCCTTCCTTGCTACCAATTAATATAATTCTTTCTAATAACCTTTCAGGTTTCTCAGTAGGATGAGATGTTTTATGTCTCTCAGCTGGTATCTCCCATAAATTACGCATCTGTTTTCCGTTGTTTAAATACTTTGCTATTTCGTAATCGAAATAATATTTCTTAGATTTAGCAGCTATCCATATTAGTTCTGTGGAAGGAGCAAAACGATTCTTTTGAATTAAAGGTGCAGCATTCGGTTTAAACCATATAATATCATTTATAACCCATAATTTTAACTCTTTCAAAATAATACCCACGGAAGGATGATTGTGCAATGTACCTGATATCCAAAGCGTCCCATCATCTTTCAATATCCTCACGCATTCCCTAATCCAATCTCGATTAAACTCATGAATGTTCTCTATTTGGTCCCATTTTCCCTTATCACATACAGCTACTTTTCCGTTTTTGCAAGTAAGGTAATTCTTACCAGAAAGATTATAAGGAGGGTCAGCAAAAATCACATCTATACTTTTATCTTTTATATCTTTAAGTAAATGCAGCGCATCTCCTTTAAGCAGATCAATTTTTAACATATCGCTTTTCTCTCCTTTTGGTTATAAAAAGTCTCCTATGTGCAACTTGATAATATGTCCTATTAATCTCTATTCCGATCCATTTTCTCCCCAGCCTGGAACACACAACACCAGTAGTTCCTGTCCCGAAAAAAGGATCTAAAACTATATCTCCTTTCTTGGAGGAAGCCATAATAATAATCTCTAACAGTTTTTCGGGCTTCTGAGTAGGATGAATGGCTCTTCCGTTATTATTACGCAACCTTTCTTTACCTTGCACAATAGGCAATTCGATAAAATCCAAGAAATCCCTCATTTGTTTTAATTCACCATTCTTAGTCTTATGAGGATTTAACTTTTTTAAATCTTCATAATTATATACCCACTTATTCCCTTTAACAAACCAACATACATATTCAGTAGCATGCGTAAAAGTCCTTTTAGTAATATTGGGCATAGCATTAGTTTTATACCAGGTAATTATATTATTTATTTTAAACCCTATTCTTTTAGCAATAAAGATAATCTCGCCAATATTATGATAGGTACAGGAAATATACAAACTACCGCTGGGGATTAAAACTTTCCAACTATTTCTAATCCATTTTTCTGTAAAATCCATATAAGATTCATAATCCCATGTATCCCACTCCTCATTCATCTTATAAAAAGCACCACCCGTAGTGTTGTTTGTTAAATTGAGAGGTCTCCCTGAAAGATTATAAGGAGGATCAGCATATATTAAATTGATACTTTCCTTATCTATTTCCTCCTCCATTATTTGAATGCAGTCTCCTAAATATATATGATTCAATTTCATAGCTACATTAATGATTTTTCCCACCTTTCAATACATAAAGATACTTCTTTAAACCACTCTATACTAGAATTTTTATTGTTTGCGGCTTTAATAATAGAATCAAATAAGACTTTCAATTGTTTATGCGCAAAACTTCTCCCATTTTTAACAGTTACAATAAATATTTTTAATATCTTTATGAAATGTTCTAATTCAAGAGCAACTATATATTGTTTCTCTCCTTCAAATCCATACTTAACAGAATACCAAAAATAATTTATTGTATCATTGTGCACTTTAGAGGCGACAAAAATACAAAACGCCGGCTTACCCACATTACTATTAGCAAAATCTTTCAAATGCCTCATAACGGGGATGCTTTCTCTATAAACTTGGTGTCGGGAAACATCTAAAGTAGCCTCAAAAATACTATTAAAGGTAGCATAGTAACCTTCAATGTCTGGTTTATTACCCGGCGCAAATCCTATTGGGTTGCCCTCATCATCAAGAATGCAATTGGCTCTTATTTCTATCTCGTCGTTTAATATTTTTAGACACTGAAAAATCAAAAATTCAAACTCTACAGGGTCTAATTTTTTTATTATCCTTCTATCTTTAAGAATATTAACTATTTTCCCTAGTTCATCTATGTTTTTTCGTAAAACTTTATCTCTACTTAAGTGAATAATTTTTAGTCGGAAACTTCTCAGTTCTTTAGTTACTTCTTCTAACTGAGGAAGCGATAACTTATCTAAATTCATCTCAATAAATGCTTCATAAGTTGGTTTCAATGATTCCTGTAACGATAGATCAAGCCTTTCAAAATCATCTCTAATAACATTAATTAAAGACTTGATAATATTTCTATATTTATCAATACTTATCTCCCATGGTAACTCTGGTTTATTAATATCACTAAGATAATCTAAATAACTCTCGGCATTTGGAAAATTCAAAGCAGAACCGTCATATTTAGAAAGAAGTTGATCAATCTCTTCTCTTCTAGTAGGTTCTAAATCAATTCTCCAACGGCCTAAAGGGTATCTCTCAACACGAAAGTACTTAGTAAGCCTGAAATATCTCATAGAATTATCTCCATATTCAAAAGGATTATTCATTTGTTTCTCAGACAAGACATCAACTTCATAGAAGCTCTTTAAGAAATTTCTAATAAAGGTCTCTTTTCTTTTCGAGGATTTTAATTTTCTAAATTCTAATATATACTCAGCATATTTATCTATATCTTGATAATCAATCAAAGTAGGAACAAATAAAGAAAACTCTATCTGACTCAGTCCCTTTACTTTCTTAATTAAATGTAAGGTAGCGACAAATGGTCTGACATTAAATCCTTTCTTCTCGCTAAAATCAACTGATAACGGATTAGGAAATTGAAGTTTTAAAAGACTTTTAAGGAAAATAGAACTAATATCTGCTTTAGCAGATATGAACAGATTACCCAATTCTGTGATTATAACAGGCCCAAATGCCTCTTTGGCGATAGAAAAGCCTAGTTTATTTAAAGGATTAACAGACTGTCTTCCTCTCATAGGAGGGTCTTTATAGTTTTGATAAAAAAATATCTCCTCAGCAACTTCATACGGAAGATCTCTCCTAATATCATAAAACAAATCTCTATACTTCGTAGGTATCTTAGTAGGTGTATAAATCCTCTCCTTAATTAATAAAATTTGATATTTCATCTGAGTATTTTTATCAAAGTTAACCCCCTCTAATTGTTTCAGAACTCTCAAAAAATCTATTAATCTTTCAGGATTTCTTACAGTTGTTGATATTGACCAGAGAATTTTCTTCATAGGTAAAACCTCATAATATTTCTATTTTTTATTACAATATCTTTCTCACTACCCCCACCACTTTCCCAATTATTCTAACATTGTTATCTTGAGGGTCAACGATTATAGAGTTCATTGTATCATTTTCCGGTTTAAGTTTTATTTTATTTTTATCTTTATAAAACCTCTTAACCGTTGCCTCATCTTCTATCAAAGCAACAACAATTTCTCCTTGTTCTGCTACAGGCTGCTGCTTAACCAATACAAAATCACCGTCAAGGATTCCTGCCTTAACCATACTTTCGCCCTGGACACGTAAGACAAAAACTCCTTTAGGATTTCTCACAATAGATTTATCTATAAATAATGAGTCTTCTAAATTCTCTTCGGCAAGAATAGGGGTACCGGCAGAAACTCTACCAACAATAGGCACCTCTGCAACATTTTCGCCATTAAAGTTATCGTCCTTCTCTGATTTTGATTGAATTAATACTTCTATTCCTCTTGATTTATGAGGACGGCGGGCAATATAGCCTTTCCTCTCAAGTGCCTCAAGGTGGTCACTCACTGCATTAGGAGACTTAAACGAGAATTTTTCTTGAATCTCAGGAATAGAAGGCGGGTATCCGTATTGCTCTATATGAGAGATAATAAATTCTAATATCTCTTTCTGGCGTTGCGTTAATGTTGAATTTGTTTGGATTTTATTAATTATGTTCATTTGATTATATAATACTGTAAGAA
>QNBN01000122.1 GCA_003645695.1 Spirochaetota bacterium
GAAGCAAAGGAATATTTTGTGGAATCCATTATCCAATACCAGTTCATTTGCTTGCTCCCTACAGGGAATATGCAATGAAGGGTTATCCAAATGCGGAATATCACGCAGAAACAGCTTTATCTCTACCAATGTATCCTGATCTAAAGAATGACGAAGTGAAGATGATTGCTGGAGAAATCAAGAAATTTTATGGTGAATAAAAAATGAATATAGGAATAATAGGGGTAGGTTATTGGGGGAGTAAGGTCACCAGAGAATATATAGATTTAGCAAAGGAGGGAAAGATACAGGGAGTAGGTATATGCGATGTTAAAAAAGAGTTACTACAAAAGTTTGAAAACAAATACATCATAAAGAAGAGTGTGGATTACAAAGAGTTCTTGAATGATAGTACCATAGACGCTGTTCATATTGCATCAAACAATGTTTTTCACTATGATATTGCAAAAGAGGCATTGGAAGGAGGCAAACATGTTTTACTTGAGAAACCAATGACTACTAAATCGGATGAGGCTTATGAGTTAGTTGAGTTATCTGCCCATAATGGTTTGATTTTGCAGGTCGGTCATATATTCAGATTTGCAAATGTTATAAGAAAAACCAAAGAACTTGTAGATAATAATCGTCTTGGGAAAATTTACTATTTCACATTGAAATGGACTACTCTCATGCAACCTGTGAAGGATGTGGATATAATATGGGACTTACTTCCTCATCCACTGGATATAATTCATTTTTTGACAGGTAAATGGCCCTTAAAATGGCAGGTTATGACCAGAAGCTATAGAAGAGATAAACCAAGTGAGATGGCTTCTATAAACCTAGACTATGGAGATTTTATGGCTAATATTGAGCTAAGCTGGGTTACAGCAGAGAGAAAAAGACTCATGGAAATAATTTGTTCTAAGAGTATGGCTAAGGTAGAATGTGTGAAACAAAAGTTGAATATCTTTGAAAATGAGGGAGCCATCGAGGTAGAAGTAGATACAAACAATACAATAAAAGAAGAAGCATTAAATTTCATTGATTCAATAAAAAGCCGTAAGATGCCTTTTAATAGCCACATTATAGGAGCAAAAAACGTTGATGTTATAGAAAAAATAATGGAAAGTATATGAAATTCATATTTAGTAGAATAAAAAAACTTATACATTGGTATCTAAAAGAGAATTCAATTATCATACTACCCTTCATTCTTCTCAGTTTATTTCTCTGGATCGTTACATCAAAAATAATTTATAGATCATGGCGAAGAAAGAAAAATAAGAGAATAATTGCCTTTACAGGTCTCTACTATAATGGAAACTCTCGTGCAGTCTATGATTATATCAGAAAAAATAGGAAATATAACAGGAGATATGTTTGTTATTGGATAGCGAGAAACAGAATATCCCTGTCAGATATAAAGAAAGAGGGGGGCAATGTTGTATATGTTTTTTTCCCTTTTTCAGGTATACGATATTTACTAAATACAGATGCAGTGGTAACAAACGATTCCTTTCTTTCAATCCTATTCCCAAATAAACCTAAGATGATACAGCTCTGGCATGGGGTAGGTCCAAAGGGAGAGAAGAGAGATAAGATAGACTATGAAGAAATAGATGCTTGGTGTGTTTCATCAGAATATACAAAACAGAGACATATAGAGCTATGGGGTGCCCCACCTGAAAAATTGTTTGTAACAGGTTTTGCAAGGATGGATACCTTACTCAGATATTTAAAAGAAGAGTCCTTGAGAGAAAAATTCTGCAGAGAATTCAGTATCCCAATGAATAAGAAAATACTTTTGTATGCTCCTACTTGGGAAACAGGTATATGGCCCTGGGAGGATCCATATAAGGAGTTTGAAAAATTTTGTAAGTTCTGCAATCAAAACAACGTGATCATACTCTTTAGACCTCATCCTCTGTTTAAGAAAAATAGTGGATTAAGTAAAATGCTAAAAAGATACAACAATTTTTTGATTATAGATGTCAAGAAAGAACGAGAAGTTATGAGATTACTAGCAGTTGCAGATATATTAGTTACTGATTGGTCTTCTTTATACACAGATTATTTTCTAACTGAAAAACCTATCATATATTTTGAGGTAGATAGAGATTATTTCTGTACACCAAAGGGTAGGGGATATGGTGAAATTCCACCGGATTATAGGGCTGGTGAAATCGTACATAATAGTAGAGAATTTTACAAAGCGCTAAAAACTGTTTTGGAGAAAGGTAATTTGTTTAGAAGAAGAGAGAAAATGTTGTTAAAGACAATACATGGAGACATAGATGGAAAAATATCTGATAGAGTGAGTAAGGTAATTAACAATTTACTAGAACAGGGAGATACATTCCATTTTACTGAAAATTATTTCGTTCTTTAAACTCTCTCTCTATTTCGGCATGGATGATTTCATAAGATTGTTTTATGATCTTTCTTTTTATATATGTAGTACTCAACCTCTTTGTATATGGTACAAATAAAACTTTATTGTTTTCCTTTAACCATTTTAAACCTGAGGGGATGTTGTTTCTATTTTCCCAATCATCACCAATGATAAAAATATCTGCTCCTAGCCTCTGAAATTGGTCAACATCAAATATTTTTGTTTGCTTGACAACTTTATCAACATATCTTATTGCTTTGACAATAGCAGCTCGTTCATTATAGTTTAATATCGGATCATATCCTTTATACGATCTAACTAATTTGTTTGTACTTACAGCTACCACTAGACAGCTACCTATTTCCTTAGCCTTTTTGAAAATATTAATATGCCCCCGATGAAGTAAATCGAATGTTCCGCCTGTGTAGACAGTTGCTCTCCCATATTTATCTTTTAAAATTTTTTTTGCTTTTTCTTTCCAATCTTCTTCAACCATGCAGTCTTCCTCCAATCACTATTTCTCGTATATGCGCTTTTTGGGAGAGCGAAAGTAAGTATTTTATGGTTTTAACGATGTCTTCCTCTAGCAGTACATCTTTTTTTGTAAGTCCCTCCATTTTTAGTTTTTCCTTTGTCGAATCCGTCCATATTATCCCAGGGCATACTGAAGTTGCCTTAATGTTATATCCCTTATTCTCCAGAAAAATAGTTTCAGTTAAAGCCCTAACCGCATATTTTGTAGCAGAATATATCCCCTTATTTGGAGCTGCTGTTATCCCCCTAACAGATGAAATATTAATAATGTACCCTTCTTTTTGTTTCCTCATATGAGGCAAAACTTCTCGGCACATCAAAAAAGTTCCTTTAACGTTGACGGCGAAGGATCTGTCAAATTCTTCCTCTGTAGCTTTTATTAAATCGTTATAAAGCATTATACCGGCACAATTGATCAAGACATCTATTTTTCTGAATTCTTTTATTATTGTCTGGATGGTCAATTCAACATCTTTTCTATTTGTAATGTCACATCTAATAAAAATGCCAGGTGTTTTTTCTTTATGTTTTTTTCTGCCAATGGAAATAACGATGTTTTCTTTTTCTAAATCTTTTGCAATTGCATATCCAATGCCTCTTGTAGCTCCAGTGACTATGATGACCTTATTTTTGTAACCTTCTGCTGTTTCTACTGATTTAGACATATATTTCCCATCTCAGCATGAAATGAGTTGATAATTTTTATCTATCAGAACAAAAATCAGAAAAACTTAACTCATTAAATGCTTTTTCCTGTGCTGCGTTTGTTCGGAGATAATAGAGGTGGATAAGATGCTGCCAAATTTTATAATTCCAGGACCACCAAAATCTGGAACCACCACCCTTAGGATACTGTTAGGTAGACATCATGATATTTATATGCCAGATAGGGAAATAGGTTTTTTCAATAACGATGAGAACTATGACCAGGGTTTGAAATGGTACGAAAAATTCTTTGATAAATGGAATGGAGAAAAGGCAGTGGGGGAAAAAACACCTAGTTATTTTTTCCATCCGAAGACCCCTGCTAGGATTAAAAAATGTCTTCCAGATGCAAAAATAATATTTATTTTCAGGAATCCTGTTGATAGATCCTATTCTCACTATTGGCATGATGTGAGGAAAGCAGAAATAAAAGAATCTTTTGAGGGAGTTATAAAAAAAGAAATAAAAGGTGAGATACAGGATTTTAAAAGAAGGTATTTGGAAATAAGCACATATATAATTCACCTCAAGAGATGGGAAAGATATTTTTCGAAATCGCAAATGTTTTTTTTGACTTTAGAAGGACTAAATAAGGAAAAGCTAAGAGAAGTTTTAAAATTTTTGGAGGTTGATGAAAATTTTGATTTCGGAAAGTTGAAAAAATATAATATCGGGGGGGCACCTAGGAGCAGGACACTTTCAAAATTATCACAACATAGATTTATCAAAAAAATTCCCTATCTCTCTGATTTTATCAACAGGGTTATAAACATGCGTAGAGGAGAATATCCAGCGATGAAACAAGGGACAAGAATATATCTATTGGATTATTTTAAAGAATATAATAAAGAATTAGAAAGGTTTACCGGAATAGATCTGAAAATGTGGGAAAAATGAATGTTTTGATGTTTCTTTCAAAGGAAGTATTGACAGATGATAGAGTTTACAGAGAAGCAAAAGCCTTAGTCGATATTGGCCATAAAGTTACTATTATCGGATGGGATAGATATCATAAATATAAGCCTGATGAGATATACGATGGGATAGATGTAGTCAGAATTTATAACGAAGGTTTGATGAAGATTTTACCAAACGATTTACTTCGTAACCCTCTTTGGTGGAGAAAGGCATATAAAAAAGCATTGGAACTGAATAGATACAATTTTGATATTGTACATTGTCATGACCTGGATACTTTACAGATCGGAGCATGGTTGAAGAAAAAATTAAACTTAAAACTTATCTATGATGCACATGAAATTTTTGCATATATGATAAAGGGTATGGTAACAAAAATTGTTGTTAAAACAACTTTTTATCTAGAAAGAAGACTGATAGGGTCTGTTGATCATATCATCACAGTTAATGAGCCCCTGAAGAATTACTTCAAATCTATATCAGATAAACCAATTACAGTTGTAATGAATTGTAAAGATCTAATAAGTAAGAATTATATATCCCCAAAAAATGATACATTTACCCTAACCTATATTGGAAATTTGCACAGAAACAGATTTTTTCCTGAGTTAGTTGACGTAGTAGGTAATATAAAAGATGTAAAACTAATTTTAGCTGTTAAAATTGGAAATAGAGAATTATATGATGAAGTAATGAAAAGGAGTGAAAGATATTCGAATATCCACTTCCTAGGTACTATCCCATCCACCGATGTTTTATCCACTACTCTAAAGGGAAATGCTGTAATTGCTTTAATGAATCCAGAAAGTGATTATGCTCCTATAGCTACTATGAATAAGCAGTTTGAGGCAATGGTTTGCGGAAGACCAATCATAGTTACAAAGGGAACCTATACTGCTGAGATGACCGAAAAGCTGAAATGCGGCCTATCAACATTTTACAACGCAGAAGCAGTGAAGAAAACCATTGAAGAACTCAGAGATGATCCAGAATTATGTGAGAAACTTGGAAGAAATGCTTTAAAGGCAGCCGTCCAGAAATATAATTGGGAAAATGAAAAAAGGAAATTAACAAAGGTTTATGAACACATTATGAACTAAAGCAATATAATTTTTTATTCCCAGAACCTAGTTAGTTTATTTTCATATAAGTATTTCAGATTTCTTTTTAATCTATTATGAGAAGGTTTTCTACTAGCAGTATGGCATATATACCATCCTTCTTTTTTACCAATAATATCTGTTAAATGTGCACTAAAGTATTTACTCCTATCTTTTTCCGCCATTACATATGATGGATGAAGAGTTAAACCCAGGCGTTCGCATGCCTCTAATAATTGATCGTTATATCTCCCACACGGTGGTATAAAATATTTTGGTTTAACACCGATTTTTTTCTCTATAATTTTATTTGCTCTCTCAAGATCCTCTAATTGTTTTTTAAAATTCCAGTTTATAAGTTCTTCACATTTATGACTATGACTATGATTGCAGATGTTATACATGTACAAATGTTTTTTGATCCATCTAGCTGGGAACGGACGAGATGTCACTATGCCTACGTCAACAATTATTTTATATTCAAGAAAGGGTTGATGTCTCCAAATAGCATTAAAAAGGATATCATCATCTCTTATCAGTATCATGTTCAAAGGCAGATATGATGATGTGGATAAAAAATTTCGGTCGATAACTACTGTTATATAGAAGATACCCAATCCAAGTTTTGTGAAAGAGAGATATGCACCTCCAAATCTTTTTCACTTACTATGTGAAATTGAAGAAAAAATAAGTGTAGATGAAATAAGTCTAAATGGAGATAGATTGTGGAACTTGTTAAGAACCTATTTGTACTTTTATCCTGTTGAGAAGGAAAAGATTCCGAAAAAAATGGTTTATAAAAAGTTTTATTATTTGCTCAAAAAAAGTTTATTACCCATCCAAATCTCTCCTAATTGTTCCATATGGGGTTTTTCTAACTCAAGAAATAGAAAAGAAAAACTTGGAAAATTATATGACATATATTTTGATCCATTGTATAAAATAATAGATGATTTTGCCGTTTTCGAATGGTCGCTTCTAACAACAGAATATCCCAAAGATAAGATCTATTCGAAAAATTATGTGAGCATGCATATTCCTATATACACCAAAACTTTTTGGGAAATTATCTTCAGTAAGATAAAATGTAGTAGAACCGATATAAAATCTCGAGATATATTAGATGAAGCTATCGAATTTTTTAGCACACAGACGCATATAGATACTAATAAGCTAAAAAGAGACATATATGAATTTATTTTCCTATTTAGGGGAATGAAGAATTTTTTTGTACAATTATTAAGAAAATACTCTCCAGAGGTTATCCTAATCATATGTGGATATAGTGGCTTCAATATGGCGTTATCTCAGGCTTGTAAGAAATTAAACATACCATCAATTGAACTACAACATGGGATAATAACAAAATATCATGCAGGTTATGTTAGAGGTACAAAATCAGATAATAGAGATCTAGTGCCAGAATATCTCCTTACATATGGGGATGCATTTAGTAAAATTGTAAAAGAAGGTTTTCTTTTTGAGAAAGATAAAGTCATTAGTGTTGGATTTCCCTATCTTGAAGAGATTAAAGAGTCCCCCCCTTTGGTAAATGAGAAGATTAAGAAGTTTGTTAATAAATTCTCTACAAATATTTTGGTTACTTCTCAGTGGATTGTAGGAATTGGGATAAAAAAATTTGTCATAGAATTATCAAAGAAAATTGATAATAATACTGGTATAATTTTCAAGCCACATCCGAAAGATTGGAGAAGTTATGATGACCTAAGAAGGTATAAAAATATATTCCTTGCGAGTAAATATGAAGATACTTACGAGATTTTTAAAGTTGTAGATGTACATTCTACTGTATACTCAACAAGTGGACTCGAAGCATTAGCATTCGGCAAACCAAATATATATATAGATATTGGAAAAACAAGCATCGAAGATATGATCCATGTGGTGGATAACAAATCTTCTTTCATTGCATCGTCTCCAAGTAGATATATTAAAATATTGAAGGAAATTATAGAGGATTATGATAGTATATCTAGAAAGGCTGAGATATCCGCAGAAAAAATTTTCAAATCCAATGCAAAGAGGAATATTGAAAAATTTTTTAATTCATTGGGGATAATGTGATAAAGGTATCCACATCTGAAATTCTTGCAGTTATACCTGCTAGAGGAGGTTCAAAAGGTTTACCGAGAAAGAATCTTAGATTGCTCGCAGATAAACCTCTAATTGTTTATTCGATTGAAGCAGCTTTAAAATCAGAGTACATAAACAGAATTGTCATTTCTACAGAAGATGAGGAAATAGCTAAAATCGCTAAAAAATATGAGATAGAGGTCATACGTAGACCTGTAGATTTAGCAAAAGATGACACCCCAATGATAGATGTAGTTCTACATGTATTAAATAGTATGGAATCGGAATATACTCCAAATATTGTTATTTTACTTCAACC
>QNBN01000123.1 GCA_003645695.1 Spirochaetota bacterium
CTTTTCAGTGGAACTCTGCAAAATATTCTGTGCGTTATCCTTACTCATTCCATCAGCAAGCAGAACTTCTAAAGAATCTTTAGAGTAATTCTGCGCAATGAGAGAATTAAGACCCTCGCCAATAAAGGCTTCCTCATTCCGACAAGGAACTATCATTGAAATGAAAAGAAGATTATTTTGTAAATTCTCCATAAACTTTTAAGAACTATCGCTCTCTAGCCCCAATTATATTCTCCATATATTCAAAGATCTTATTAGAAATCAAAAAGAATATCTCTCTTTTCACCCCTTAAATATATAAGGTTGAAGGCATTACATTAAAATTATCTCCTTCTCTTTCCAATGTGTTTCAAAAAGAGGATGTTGATGAATATTTATTCATGCGACATAAATTTCTTGCGCAAAAGGTAAATACTGTAAAGAATCTTCTTGTAATAGATGTTTTCACCGAAAATAACGAATAATATTCTTTTAGTGGTAATTAAAAATGTGCCGAGCAGTAGTTTTAAGATAAAGATTATATTATTCATTTTCCCATAGAATAAGTTTATCGCCTGTCGTTCTATATATCTACGATATTCCATATCAATTTGGTTAGAAACGCCGCCTAATCGAAAAACAGAAAGGATACAATCCACATATTTAATCTGAAAAAGGTTTTGCTGACGCAATCTTTCCCAAAATTCTGTATCCCCGGCTACTTTGAAAAGAGGATTATAGAGTACGGACTGGTATATTCTTTTGCTAATTAATACTGCCTGGTGAGGAGGATTGTATTGATACACCCTTTTCTCATCTATGGGCCAAACCCAATCAAGGAGTTCGTCTCGAAAAGCAATTCTCACTTTAGCGACTATTAAAAGCGGCTTTTCTTTTTCATCAACTGCCAGATGCAAAACCTTTTCAATGGCATCTTCAGAATAGAGATAATCACCAGCATTAAGGTAGAAGACATAATCTCCCCGAGCAATTTTAGTACCTTTATTCATTGCATCATAAATCCCTTTATCCGGTTCACTTTTCCAGTAAGTAATTTGGGACTCGTATTTTTTGATGATTTCCAAACTTTTATCGGTTGAGCCACCGTCAATAATGATATATTCGATCTTCTTATAGGTCTGATTAACAACACTCTGAATGGTCTGCTCAAGATATTTTTCATTATTTAAACAAATAGTGATAATACTAACTAAGGGTTTGTCTTTCATTTTTAACCCAGATAACCTAATGTTTTCAGCCGTTTTTTAATTATTTCCTCTTCCTTAGAAGAAAAAGAAGTTTGTTCTTCTCTATGTACCACAGGCTTTTTAAATCTTGGTTTTCTTACCCCAGGTTCAGATTCGGCATTAAAAATTTCCATGAGAACTCTACCATCCATATCGGTAGAAAGAGGGAGATCAAACATATGCAATATCGTTGGGGTAATATCAATTATTTGCAAGTTTTCCAACTCCTGCTTATTCTTGATATCCGAACCAGAAGCAATAAAGATTCCGTAAGGGTCATGAATATATTTATCGTTATCAGTGATAACTTTATCGTAGGCTCGGAAATCAGGAGCATAATTTTCCTCCGTCTCTACGAATAAATCAGGGATATAACGCGATGAATCAGGATATAGTTCCTCTTTTCTCCAAACATTCTTGACTACTCGTACTTTCCCATCTTTGAACTCCATTAATCTATCTATTAAATCCTGTTTAATAATCTCTTCATCCGAATCAACTATCCCCTGATCAAAATTTTTCTTACTATGAATCCAGATTCCCATAAAATTAGAACTAGTATCGGCCAAAGAAAAAGCCTTTGTCTCATCCCATTTTATGTCAGCTGAGATCGCTTCAGGATCAAAATGAGAAAAGTGGTGTGTTACTCTACTGAGAAATCTGTACCCAGCCATTAAAAGGGGCTTAAGTTTATATTTTGTTAAGGTCCTGACAATTTTTAAGGATTTATTCTCTTTTCCAAACTTGAGATAGCCGGTTTCTTTTAGAAATGTATTTATATTGAAATTCTTTTTGACCCTGCGCGCACCATGATCGCTGACAATAAAAAGATTCCAATTGTTTTTATCTACCATTTTTAGTATTGGTGCAATATATTTATCAACTAAGATATAAGTCTCTTCTATTGCTCTTCTATCGCCCAGATGCATTGCAATGTCGGTCAACCTAATTACCCAGACAAAAAGTTGCCAGTCCTTTCTTTTCAGTAATTCGCTTGCTACCCTCACCCTCTCCTTAAAGTTGTATTTTGCGGCTTTTAAGCGTTGGGAATTAGTAACAATTTTCTCCAATGGCTTAATCTCCATCTTTATCCCCAAATCCTCAGGATAGGTCTGAAAAGTACCAAAATCACTGCCAATTACAAAACCATTTATCTTATAAACCGGATTTGTGCCGGGAACATTAACAAGACCGGTCCTTAAACCCTCTTTGCCCAATAATGTCCAAAGCATATCCTTTTTCCATTGCGTAGAAGTAAAAACTTTCATTCGATAATCGCTTTCCAAGCGTGAGAAACCAACTGCTCCCAATTTACCCGCATTTTTCCCAGAAAACATTGCTATCCACGCAGGAATGGTAATTGGCGGAATTGTGCTCTTTAACTTACCGAAACAACCCTGCTCCATCACCCTTTTGAAATTATTCAAATTCCCTCTTTTGATGAGGGATTTAACAATTCTACTATCCATTCCGTCAACTCCAATGACTAAAATTTTTCTCATCTTTTCTTGACTAACCTTATTAACCCGTAACTTGAACCAAGGCCATAAGTCAAATGAAGAGTAGCAAATATTATAAACATTAGAAAGAAATATTTTATACTTCTCTTCTTGATGGCTATCTTCAGAGAGAAGTAAACATTAACTAAAATATAAGAGCCAATGATAATTGAAAATAACAAAAAAATGGGACGAAAGAAAAGTCCCATTATCCCTGTAATCATTAAACTCAAGACAAAAAATAAAGGAACAAAATGCCGTAAGGGAACCGACATTTTAAGATATTTGAAAGATGGAATAACCCAGAGGCCATTCCTAAAATTATGTTTACAGAATGAAGGAAAATCAGACCGCGCATAATAATAGGATATAATCTCTGGAACCAGGAGAAGTTTTGCGCCTGCCCTCTTTAGTTTTGAATTATAAATCAAATCCTCAGAGAATTCAATCTTCTCATCAAGAAACCCAACCCTGTTTAAAATCTCTTTTTTATAACAGCCGCTGAAAATTGTATTACTTTCTCTTGGTTCTTTACAGCCAATTCTGAAAAAAGAATCTCCTACACCAAAAGGATGAAATAAAGATAGAGCAATTGCTTGACCAAGAAAAGTATTATCCTGCGGAAGAGTTTTAATTATTCCGCCTACTGCATCGGCATTATATTTATTTAAGAAATTTATGCATTTGCTAACATAATCCGGAGGATAAACGGTGTGGGCGTCCATCCTAATAATAATTTCCCCTTTTGCGTTCTTCATTCCGATATTTAATGCAGAAGGGATTATTTTCTTTTTATTATTGAATAGCTTAATGAATGGATATTGCTTGATATATTTTTCTATAATCTTTCTTGTCCCATCTTCGCTCATTCCATCTATCACTAAAACTTCGATATTCCCGCGGTGGAAATAGTCTTGTCTAATTATAGAATCGAGGCATCTCCCGATAAACCTTTCCTCATTACGGCAGGGAATAATAATAGAAATTGGTAGGTTATTCTCCATAATCTTCTTTTGTTTTAAGGGACATGACCGCCATTGTTAAACCTGCAAAAAACCAATATACTTCATTTATCCTTACTACTGTAAAACCTTCAGCAGGTATAGCAATAACCAATAAAGCTATAGTGCTTACAAAAAGACTGGCCGATAAACTAACTACAAGTGGATCTTCCCTATAGAAGAAATTCTGGATCGATTTCTTTAAGATTATATACATTAAAAACAAAAATGCAAAAAAACCAACAACACCTGTTTCTACAAGATTTCTCACATAGCCGCTATGACTCTCTTCCGTCGTTAATAGCACTGATTTACCTTGACCTAAAAAAATATAAAAAGAATCTTGGAAAGCTGTTTTAATCTGATTAACCCATATCCCAATGCGTTCGTTAAGTTCCCAGATAATGCGTTGGGAATTAAATACTCCCGGCCGTAAAGGAGCAGTTTTGAAAAAAAGAAAGGAAATAAAGATAACCAAAGATAAAAATGCTAAAGAATTTAACAAAACCTTTCTCCTTTTCGCTCGCAGAATATATATAACAACTATAACGAACAAAGCTACAATAAGTCCTACCATAACGCTTCTTCTCATTGTCCCAAATATACCCAGAAAAAGCCCAAAAACAACCAACCCTCCAAACACTTTCCACTTTTTGGAAAAAGACTTATAAAAAAAGAGAAAAGAAAGTAAATTACTAACTAACATAAGAAAGAATCCTCCTGAAGGAAAGGGACCTTTCTCTCCTATCGCTCCTACCAGATAAGCTCCGCTATATCTGTACCCATACTCTCCCCCCTTTACAATCCCCATTAACTGAAGAATTATCCAAACCACATTTATAGCTCCAAAAATAAACCAAGATTTTATAACGGAAATTATAGAATAAGCACTCTTTATATGATAAAAGACATAGAAATATAAAAAGAAATATTCTATTTCCTTTAGAAAATAAAAAAAGCTACGCGGTAAGGTAACATTTCCTAAAATAAGATTTATAGAAGTACTTATAAAACCAATACTTACCCAGCAAAAAATAGGCAGAAATAAAGGAGGCTTTCTTACTTTCGTTGAATTAGAAACTAAAAAGCTTAATAACCATTCTATCCCTAAAACTACACACAGAATATCCTCTATTCGTATATCAATACTCCTTCGACCAATATGACCTACAGAAAACCTCGGCGAGAAGCAGATAGCAGCGACAATCAATATTAAAAAGAATAAATTTTTCTTAGAAAGACTCATACTCTATCCAATTTCGGCCGTAAAACAAAACAACCTAGGCCATAAGAATATCTATGCGGTTTCTGATTAAGGGCGGTGTATTCATCTGTAGAAATCCAGCAATTCTGATTATCCTTAATCCAGTACTCTCTTTTATCCACACGATAACCTTCCAATAATTTCGGAAGACGCATTCTACCATATACCCGGTGCAAGGGAGGAAAGAGAACATCTTTACCTACAGGGATAGTCAATAACATAAAACCTTCCGGTTTTAGAAGCCTCCTTATTTTTTGCATTGCTTCAATATCACCGTCAGGGCGGTCTTCTACAACGCTATAACGCCCCTTTAAACCAACATGTTCTATAGAAGAACAGTTTATTACCAAATCGAAACTTTGAGGAGGAAAATTCAATTTAAGAATATCACCTTGGATAAATTTTAAATTCGGGTGTTTATAATACCAATCTACAGGCTGAAGATCTATAGCAATAACATCATAACCTCTTCTCGCTGCCAAAAGCCCCATCCACCCTTGGCCACAACCAAAATCTAAGGCTTTTCCAGAGCCCGAAGGAATATTAATAGCAATCCATGAGTATTCTACATCACGATCCCCTCTGAGATTCGGTATAGGTGGCTGGCTAAGTTTTTTATATAATCTTATGAAGGCAGGTTCTATCTTTTGAAAAATTCGCCAAAACATCTCAATACTCTTTGCGAAACAACACTATTAAGTGGTCTTTAGCCGACAGCCAACTTGGAGGAAACTGTCTTAATCTTTTATCCCTGCGAACATCGATTCCCCCGAAACCATAGGCACGAATCATCCCAACGATATTAGGTGCAAACCGATAAATTGTATTCAGCCCTAAATCCAATATCTTTCGGGTAAAATTGCTCTCTCTATGAGAGAATTTTTTCATATTTTTGATAATAAGATTTAATTCTTGCGCTACCTTGTGGCACCAAGCTTCATTGATAAAGGAAATATGTTCAGCCATCGCACAGTAATAATAGCGACTTCCTAAAAATCGCCAGGATGGTGCATCTGTATTTCCGCTGGCTACAATTATAACCCCCCCCGGCCGGGTTGCTTTCACCATTTGCCACAGGAAACGTTTAGGGTTCTGCGTATGCTCGATTACATCAAATGCAGTAACCGCATCAAATTGAGACGACAATTTATCTATTTCCTCAAAGTCATCGGCAATAACCTTAACTCCCTTTTCCTTTGCTTTCTGGGCCGCTATTTCATTAATCTCAATGCCATAACGCTGCCATTTGTCTCCTAAATAGTTTAAAAATTCACCGTTGAAGCATCCAATATCCAAAATCTTTCCTTTAATTAGTTTTGTATTTAGCCAATCAACGGCTATTTGCCAATCCTTACGCTGTCCTAGTTTGGCTTGCCAATTGTTTATATTTTCCTTCCCGTATAGTATGTTTAGTTGTTTTTGGGAAAGATGCGGCCAGCGGAAATAAAGATGGCAGGACTTGCAGCAATAAAGGTTTCCACCAGACAGAAATTGGCTTAAGAACCTTCCCACTGGTATCTGTCCGAGGCAGACAATTTTATCACTTTTACAGGAGGGACAGCGTAAATTCATAATTTTGCTTTAGCTTTTTAATCCAGATATCCTAAAACTTTCAATTGGTTTTCTATTTCTTTATCAATTTTTCTCCTTCTTCTTTCTCCCTTTCTTAAACTCAAAGATTTTCTTTCGTTTTCCTTATAAATAGCTCTGATCTGGGACTTTAATTGCTCGGCAATCTCTTTTTCCTTTCGGATAATATTATTTTTCTCCTGATTATCATTTTTCAAAGAAAAAAGCATCTGATCATTTATAAATAAATATTTAATATAGTTTATTAAATTTTTTAAACTTCTTCTAAGAGTTCTCAGAACTGGCATTCTTAATTTAATGTATCCTGCAAGCATTAATTTACACTTTATTCTAATATATTTATAATTCTCTGTTCTTAGGGAAATATACTTTGGCCTATCCTTGTCTAACTGGGTTTCACTGAATACAAACTGATTCAGCCGCTTTTCTTTCTTCGAAACTAAAGGGAGTAAACTCTTACCTTGGATGAAATGATTATCCTTTTCAATTTTTAAATAATCCAGAATTGTGGGATAGATATCAATATGTTGAACCAAACCTTCCACAGAACCCTGGAATTTTGAACCGGGGAATTTCATTATCAAAGGAACTCTAATCTCTTCCTCATAGGGCACTTTGCCATGACCATAAAGATAGTGTTCTCCGAAAGATTCTCCATGGTCACTAGTGATTATCAAAAAAGAGTCGTCATATAAATTAAGTTCTTCTAATCTTTCTCTTAATTTTCCAAGGTAATAGTCATTATAATAGAGCATATCTTGATAGATATTTTTTAACCTCCTTATTCTTTTTTTTCGTCCATTATTCCAGAAAATTTTAGAAGAAGGTGAAGAAAATTTTGCCAATTTTGGCTCTCTGTGGAAGAAAGGGGCATGAGTGTCTATCGACCAGATAAAGACAAAGAGGTTTTCGCCTTTATATTTTTCCAAAAAGGGAAAAAGAAATTTGTTAATGTCCTCTGCAGTGGCGATGGCTACGGACTCCGATTTAAAATAATTCTGCCAGGATACATGTTTAGTTTGCAATATTTTTCTTTTGCTCATCACTTTTTTTTCTTTATACAATTCTATAAAATGATCGAATCCTTTCCCAAAACCAAAATCAGGAGAGATATTACCCATAGAAGATATGGCAATGGTTCTAAAGCCATTTTTCTTTAACTCCTCCTGTAAGCTTGGTAAAGAACTTGGAAAAGTATCTTTTAAGGTTATTACTTTATGCACGGAGGGATAGGTAGAGGATAATATGGATGCCCCGGAAGTTCTCGTCCAGGTGGATTGAGAAAAAGCATTCTTAAAAATAACATTCTCTTCAGCTATCTTGTCTATATTCGGTGACGTTTTATTTTTATGGCCGTAGCAAGAGAGATAATCTGCTCTTAAAGCATCAAGAACATAGAGAATAATTACCAC
>QNBN01000124.1 GCA_003645695.1 Spirochaetota bacterium
TAATTGATAACTCTTTAGAATATAAGCAATTATATATCATGTATTATGTGAAAATTATGAAAAATAACAATTTAAGGCCTTTTAAGAATGGACTCATAAATGTTTTGACATTTCGATGAAACTTTAAGTTGGTGACCGGAAAAAGCTGATTAATTATTAAAGAATATTGTTTTAAAAGAGGAAATAAAGATGAACTTTGATGAGATTAAGGAAGCCGCAAAGGTCGGAAATATTACTCAGGAGTATATCGATTATTTAAAGTATGTTTATATCAATGAGATTATGAAGGGTGATAATCAAAAAGCAGCCAATGCTCTTGTTGCATATGCGACATTTTTAAATCATATGGGAATAAATAGCGATAATTATCCATTATATTTAAAAATATTAGAAACGAACAACAAGTATGCAATAGATGCTATTTTAGAGGGACATGATATAGAAAACTACCTTGATTGTGTTGTGCCGAATTATTTTTTAGTCGAACGAATATTTAATATCTTTTCTTTATATAAGAGAAATGAAATCTACAAAAAAACTCTCAGAGTCCTTTTGGGTTTTTTATTAAAAGTTTATGCATCCCCTGAAGAAGGGTACCAGTTGTACCCACCGAAAATATCAGATATTAATAACCTCGGTAAATTGTTAAATGAGGAAGAGGATCAAGACGAGGAATTGAATAGGGATATTCTTGATATTTTAATGTACATACAGGATTTGGATACTCCTCATGAGACTGATCCAGATAAAAAAGAGATTGCTAGGCAGGCTGGCAGAATAAGATCTGATTTCTTTGACGCAAAAAGAAGGTTGGAGCAGTCAATTACTGAGACGATATTAGAGAAAGCGGATAAAGTATCCTTGGGGATACCACCGGAATATATATACGTAGATTAGCAAGATTTGTTATATGTCTCATGCAATATATTAGAAAGATTCTTATTGATGTTAATATCGCAGTTTAATTTTTTTTAACATATCTGATGGACTTAATCTTTGCTATTTCATAATTCTATTCCATATCTTAATTTATCTTCATCTGTCTTCATTGTATATTTTATTGAAAGCTTTTCCCATGTCTTTGTATATATCTCTGGTTTTTTTCTTTTGGCAACAGTATTTTGGTACAGCTTCGCTAAAATAATCATATACATAGTCAATTCTATTTTTAATGTTTGTAGATACCCTTTCTGCTAATGATTTTTTATCAGGATTAAACCGGAGTATAGTTTCGCAGATTTCTTTTATCTCTTCCTTTGATAGTTTATTAAAGAAATTAAATCGAATATTAAAAAATTCCATGTCATAGTTTATACAGTTTTCACTCTTTAAAGGTGTTAGGTATCTTGTTTTTTCGATTCTCTCCCAACCAAACTTATCCTGAAGGCCTTTTATTTTTAGTTCTTTTGTTAGCAAATCTGCATTGCCAAAGTCAATGGCGATTATAATTTGATCATTTTTTGAGTTATATTTTAAAAGGTAATTATTTGGATTTCTATCCTCATCAAAATAAATCCATCTATTTATTATATCCAATAGCAATTGTTCTCGAAGTTGCTTTATCTCGGTATAATTTGCCCCCGATAGCTGAGCTGCCTTGATTAGCTTTGTAGCTTTATAAAGGGTGCCGTCGATTTTTGTGATGATCTGCGGGGCTGAAAGTGTATGTGTATAAAAATCAAGGAAAAAACAAATCATGGCCATTTCGACATTTAATACTTCTTCTTCTTTAATTGGTTTTGCTATCCATATGCTATCAGGTTTATCTTTTTCTCTTGCACCTCTATAATCCCTTGTTTCGGCAAAAAAAGGTATTTTGATTCCAGAATCAAATTCAAGAAAATCATCTTTGATGAACAGATTGAAAAGATCATCAAAAGAATAATTTGTACACAGTAGCTCAATAAGCTGTTTATCATGTAAAAGTTTATTTATATCAGAATAGTCATAATATTTCATTGTTTTCTCTCTTAAAATATTTTTAATAGGATTAATAATCATCAAGTACAAATCTACGTTTCTTTAGCTTAAGATTTGCATATTTTATTTTGTAGTTAAATGAATCTTGCACAGAGATATATGGGCATATTTTTTCAGCACCGCTATAAAGGATGACATAATCATGAGTTCTTAAAGGGTTAACCCATACCGAATCGTTTCCTCCCCATTTCCACATTGGATTATGACCAACAAATATTGGAATATTTAAAGGACAGTGGAGAGCCTTCCTTAATGCGTCAAGGTCTTCTGGCGAATATTCCTTCATGCTTGGGGTTGAATGTGTTTCATTGATCCTGTTCCAGATTAACTGATGTTTACTTTCGGGGTAGTGATCAATATCTATCAATTCCATACGCCCTATTCCGCCGCGAACCGGGCCTGCATGCACAGCTAAAAAGTATGGATGTTTAACAAAGACTGGCAAAAGCCGGAAGAGTTTATTAACCAATTCAGCGTACTTTTCGCCTCTGTGCTCTATAAGTGCTCTATGGAATAGAAGGCCCTGTTGTATCCCACTTTTAGATAACCTCGGGTCGAGAGTATCATGGTTTCCCAGTAAATATACTATGTTTTGTGGGAACTTATTTATAAGATGAATGACTATGTCCAGTATTTCTATAGATGATTCCATTTCATCGAGATGGCCAGTTCTCTCGTCATGTACAATATCTCCAAGAAATACCATTACTGTTTTATTATCCCTTAATTTATACAGGTTTTTAGAGTCTTGAAGTATTGCTTTCAGGTTTTTCTTATTTGCATGGAGGTCTCCAACCACTATAAACTCTCTTTTTTCAGTTTTTGGGAACTCCACCAATCCCCCGGGGTATCCATCTACATTTAGTGGTCTCAGTGAATGGTCGAAATCTATTATATTATTAATGGCCATTTTTATTTTTTCGATAGGAGTTAAAACACGGTATATTTTTGGATCATACTTATCCGGCAATTTGCTTAATGTCCTCTCCTGTTGTGATGTACCACTTTGCCTGTTTTCAATTATCGTATCCGGGTTGTTTCTAGTTTTTTTCCCTTTTTCTGTTGAAGAGCGGAATAACCTTTTCTTTCTCAATTTTATCCCTCGAATTTCTTTTCTTAAAAAATTATAAGTGATGAAATGACTTATTTCAAATATTTTTATTAAATATAATAATACTGACCAAATTAATCGATCAAATAGCCGATTATCGTTGATCTATCTAGAAGAGATCCTCCGTAAGGTGCATCTTTGAGGTTTTCTGTTAAGTCTTTACCTGTATGAGGTGCCTGCAAAAGTTTTAGGATTGGAAGGTTATTGTATTAAATTAAAAGTGGGTATGTATGCTGATCTCCTTATATTGTGGGATGGGTTCATACCGGAAATAACTATCGTAAGTGAAAATGTGGTATATAAAAGATAGGAACAATTGTATTGAGTAATTTAAACATCTGTTTTCTGAACTATTGATTAATATTGGCACATCCTATACGTAGTGTTTTAAATATGCCGACCAGCTCCTGCTGGCATCGGTGGGAATAATAACCCCAGATTGCTTCACTCCGCTCAAAGGGTCGCTCCACTCGCAATAACGCTGGTGACATTTTTAATCATTGGGCTCTAAATGTCAACTAATTCGAGGACAAAAATTAATAGATTTTCATTGTTTAAATAATATTTCCTACTTATGTCATCCCGGACTTGATCCGGGATCTTCACATATTAAAATTATATGCTCTTTAATTAATTACATATTAAATAGTAAAAACACACACTTTTTATGGATATTAACGTATATTAGATTCCCGCTTTCGCGGGAATGACATTAAGAACATAGCGTAAATAAAAAAATGTCTTCAAATTAGGTAACATCTACAATTGCGAGGAGGCCATAAGGCCGACGTGGCAATCTCTACCTTTGTAATAAACCGAGATTGCGTCGCTCCGCTTGAAATGACATCACCGAATGCGGCAACCCGAAATTGCTTCGCTACCGCTTGAAATGATGCCGGAGGCATTCTTTATGTCATTGCGAGGAGGCCATAAGGCCGACGTGGCAATCCCTCTTTTTCAACAACTCAAGTTTTTGTACCTTACTTTACACCATTTACAGTAATAAATGCTATATTAACTCTAGTAAACTGAATAAGTAGTTTTTTCATCTTTAAACGTACTTTTGATGTTAAGCTTCTTAATATTAGAAACCTCAAGGCTTGTCACTCCATACTCCTGAATTACCCTTCCCTCAAGTATGTATGGCATCTGTTCTTCCAGTATTAATGAAAACTTTTTATAGATCTGTGGAAATAACACCGATTCAAAGATTGAGGTTTCATCCTCAAAACTAACAAACTGCATTAAATTATCATCTTTTGTTAGAACGGTTTTAGCCGTTACAAGAATTCCACATACCTTTATATTTTTTCCAGCAAATTTGGGTATTTCAATTGCCTTTATAACCTTTTCCTTCAATAAGCTTCTGTAGTATTCCATCGGATGTTCTGAAAGTATAAACCCAAAGCTTTTTATTTCATTTAAGAGCTTAGCTTCTTTTGAAAGATCCTTTAGCTCAGGAATATGAACATTAAACATTGTCTCATCTGAGTCGAAATATTGTGTAAATAGAGGTCCAATTTCTTTAAAGCTCCCTTCAAAGAATTTGTGTGCTAAGTATAGGAGTTGTGGGATATTGTACTTTTCTACACCATTGAAGCATCCGGCCTTTATCAGACGTATTGTATCGGCAAGAGTTGGGTTTAACCTTCTTATAAAATTTATGAGCCCTTTAAATGGCCCATTTCTGGTTCTTTCTTTTTCTATAGATGATGCCAATTCATAGCTTAACCCTTTTATAATCATAAAACCTATATATATTTTATTCCTCTGGCCGTAGTGAAAATATCGAGATTTGTTGATATCCGGCATTGCTATTTTAATTCCCATCCTTCTTGCTTCAGATATATATGCAAGGGCGGAGTAGTATCCTCCCTGATTTTTCAAAACGGCTCCAAGAAACTCGGCAGGATAATGGGCCTTCAGGTAGCATGCTTTGAAAGAAACCAGGGCATAAGATGCACTATGAGCTTTGCAAAAGCTGTATCCTGAAAAAGATTCTATCATTTGCCATATCTCATCAATTTTTTTGAGGTCTATTCCTTTATGTAATAGATTAGAGTAAAACTTTTCTTTTAATTCCTGCTTTCTCTTTATTTTATTTTTTTTGGAAATCACCTTTCGTAATTCCTGGGCTTCTTTTATATCAAAATCAGCGATTTTCATTGCTATCTTTGTTATATCCTCCTGATAACACATAATTCCGTAGCTTTCTTTTAGTATTTCACCCATTGCTGGAAGGATTGGAGTATAAGGCTTTCCCTTTAGACGTTCGATATACTCTTTTATATAAAAATTTGCTGCCGGCCTAATTATTGAAGAGTGGATCACAAGGTGCTCATAGTCCCCTTTTTTGGTTTTCTGCTGGAGTTGACGCATAGCCGGGGATTCAACGTAAAAAACTCCTATGGTATTTCCTTTAGACATCATCTCTACTGTCTTTTTGTCATCCAGTGGATTGAAGCCCCAATAATCTATGGTTATCCCGTAATGCCTTTTTATAAGCTCCAATGTATCCCGGATAACTGCGAGGCTGCGATTGCCCAGTATATCAATTTTTACAAAGCCAAAATCCTCGGCCTGGTCCTTTTCAAGCTGGATTATGGGAACACCTTTTGGGGCCATTTGAACAGGTATATAAGAAGATATCTTTTTTGGGGTTATCACCACTCCACCAGCATGGACAGATAAATACCTGGGTCTCCCGTATATAAGAGGGACATCCTTTATAATGCGCTTGATTTGTGTAGGAGGAGTTTTATTCTCAGAAAAGTTTAAAAAATCATCGGAAGTCCTGCTGTAGTAATGTTTGATATGCTTTGTTACCTGTTTAATCTCATTTTCAGAAATACCATAGGCTTTCGCAATCTCCCTGAGGGATGAACGAGCTTCAAATGTTATGTGGTTTGATATCATTGCTACATTTTTTGACGAATATTTTCTAAAAATATAGTTTAATATTTTGTCTCTCTCATCCCACGGGAAATCCAGATCTATATCAGGAGGATCAGTCCTTGCTCTGTTTAAAAATCTTTCAAAGAAAAGGTTATATTTTATTGGATCAACATGTGTTATAAAGAGCAAATATGAAACAAGGGAAGAAGCAGCGGAACCTCTGCCACATGTATAAATTGATCTTTTTACTATATCGTGGACTATTAGAAAGTAGTCCGAAAATCCCTTTTCTCTGATGATTGCTAGCTCTTTCTCTAGCCTACGGATTATAAAGCTATCTACTCTATTATATCTCTTTGAGAGATTTCTGTAACAAAGTGATTTTAAGAGTCTGAAGCTATTTTTACTGTAAATGGGCATTACCAGATTCCCCATTTTAAAATCGAATACGCATTCCTTCGCTATTTCTTCTGTATTCTTGATTGCATCCCACATGAACCCGAAGGTTCTCAATATATAGTTATCTTCCCTAAAGTATGATCTTTCATTTTCTGTATCTTCCTCATTTAAAGCGTGAATTTTTTTATTGAGATAAACAGCACGAAGAAGCCTGTGTATGTGGTAATCTTCAAGGGTCTCAAAGTATACAGGATGTATTAAAACCGACCTTACCCCCATTTTCTTAGCGTTAAAATAATCTAAGGCGTAGTTTTTTCTTAAAACATTTATCTCTGCATAGATATTTTTGTTACGAAGGGCCAAAATTTTTTGATTATCGGTTATAACTATATAATTCTGATCGTTCACTGTTTCCATAATGGATTCTAGAGTATTTGCGTTTCTGTCTTCATTAAAATGAAGCTCTGTGATAATCTCGGATATTTGGCTGTATCCTCTCATGTTTCTGGCGATCAGCAGTCCGTTGAACGATGAGGATTTGATTTTTGAGCCTATGATAGGGGTTATTCCAGCATTTTTACATGCTTGAACAAAGTTAATAAGTCCGTAAAAGCCATTTGTATCTGTAAGTGCCAGATACTTGAAACCCCTCTTTTTAGCTATTTCTACGAGATCACTTATGAATATGGTTCCCTCCATCAGAGAATAAATAGAATGGTTTTCAAGCCATACAAATGGAGACATAATTAACCTCCATAGCCTATGAGTTTTTTCCCGTATCTCTTTTTTATGGAGGTAATAGCATCTGAAAGGTTATTGTTGTCTGAAAATCCGGGAAAAAGCCATAATTGCCGGGCTGTTTTCCTAAATTCCACCAATCTGAATGATATGATTTTAATGTGGGTTCTTCTTTTTAAAGCCTTTGTAAGATATGGCTCTACCGTATTGTACAATCCATTCTGATTACGGATAAAACTGTTTCTGATTTTTATCCTATATTTAAGTTGGTAGCTATCATGGTAGGTTATGGAAAGGTGAATAATGCCTGGGATTAACTGCCTCTTATAGAGTTCTAGAGATGTCTCAAATAGTGTATCAGAAACTTTTTTTCGTATACTATCATCATTGGACTCCGCTTCAGGAATAATCTCTACTTTTAGCTCTTTTTTATTGGGTTCGTATATTAAAAAATCTCTGGAAATACCCCTGGATAGATTGTAAAGGGTTTTGGTATGTGCTTTTGCAATTGGTCTGATTTCATCCTTTGAAAGCTTAAATAGATCTGAAACCTTTGTTATATTGTAATCCATTGAAAGTAGTCTTTTTATGGAAGCTGGGAACAGGGGTATAAGGGATAGGGGGAGCTGTTGTATAAATAACCTCTCTGATAAAGGGACGATTTCATATACTCCATTTTTGCCAGCAAGTACAGATGCAGTAGTTGCTATTAGTAAGTTTCTTCCAATCCCGGCTTGAGCTGAAAAGGCGTATTTTTCTTTTAATCTTTTAATAATTTTTGTTACTGCATCTA
>QNBN01000125.1 GCA_003645695.1 Spirochaetota bacterium
AATTTCTAAATATTTAAATATTGAATTATATTAATTTCAAAATTAATATAATACTGTCAATAATTTTTTTTATTTTTATTTATTTTTTACTTGACAATTGTATGTTTTTAATATATAAATAAAGTGAAAGATAGATAAATACTTAACAATCTATATTGGGGGCTAAAGAATCCCATGTTTAATAATAATATCGATAGAAATAGAGAACATAACAGCGATTCAACCCATAAGACACAAGATGATAACTTTAACGAAAAAATTACATTTACAGCAAAGTTAAAGAGCTTCTTTTACCTATTTTTAATTTTAATTTTAACATGGTTACTTTTAACAAATACTTTTAACTATCAGGAAATATTAACAGGTCTTGCTATAACCATAATTCTTTCATTTGCCTTAAACTGGTATTATCTCAAACTTGGCTTCCCACCTTTTACGGTAAAAAGAATTTTCTATTTCATCATATATATCATTGTTCTTTTCGTTGAAATTGTTAAAGCAAACTTAGATGTTGCATATAGGGTAGTTCATCCCAAACTTCCTATAAAACCTGGCATTGTAATCATTAATACAAAATTAAAACAGGATTTGGCAAAGCTTATGCTTGCCAACTCTATCACATTAACTCCAGGCACCTTTACACTTGATATAATAGATGATTCTCTTCTTATTCACTGGATTAGCGTTAAATCAACCGATAGAGAGGAGGCAACTCGTAGAATAGGACAGAGGTTTGAAAAATATCTAATAAAAATATTTGGCTAATAGGCTTTTTTAACAAAACTAAAATTAAAGAGTGTAAAAAATGATTAATATCTATCTCTATGTCATAGTATTCGGCGCACTATTGTGCATAATAAGAATGGCGGCGGGACCAACAGCATCCGATAGGGCGGTAGCGTTAGATACCTTATCAACAGTAACAACAGCATTACTTGTTATCCTTGGTTTTGTTTTTCATAGAAAAGTTTATATCGATGTTGCACTGGTGTATGCGCTGTTGACATTTATTGGTTCTGTTGCTATCGCACGATTTCTCGAAAGAGGTGTTTAAATGTATACTTTAGGTATTGTTCTAACGGGTATTGGTGTAACATTTCTATTTCTCGGAAGCTTTGGAATATTGAGGCTTCCAGACGTCTACAACAGATTGCAGGCCGGTACAAAATGTACAACATTTGGTGCATTTTTTTCAATAGTAGGAATTGGAGTAATTGAGCCAGCATGGTTCTGGAAATGCCTTGCAATCTCACTTTTTATTCTGATAACTAATCCAATTTCTAATCATGCTCTTGGTCGTGCTTCCAGAAGAATTGGAGTTCCCTTATGCAAGCAGAGCGTTGTAGATAAAAGTACAGACTTTGAAGAATACAGGATAAAACAATGATTGCTGTAACCAGTTTAGTGGTACTTATGTTTGTTGCTGCAATCCTTGCAGCAGCTTTCAAAGACCTTTTAAATGCCGTAATAGCTTCCTCCGTTGTAAGCCTGATAACGGCCATTCTTTTTTACCTTTTACAGGCACCTGACGTTGCAATGGCCGAGGCTTCAATAGGAACGGCTCTGGTGATTGTTATCTTTATAATTGCTATCAAAAAAACCAGGCGGTATGAGGATTAGTTCTATTATAGAGCTAAGCAATTCTTAGATAATAAGGGTGTGAATGAAAATGCGAAAGATAATAGGCTTAATACTGATGTTGGTGATAATACTTGCTGTTGCAGCTACTTTAGTAAAAATACCATTTGGTGCTCCAAAAACAAAGGTCGGTAGTTACTACATAGAAAATGGAACAAGACAAACCGGAGCAGCTAACATAGTTACCTCTGTTGTTCTAAATTATCGTGGATTTGATACTCTTGGTGAAGTCACTGTGCTTTTTATAGCAGCCTTAGGATTGGGTGCCATTACATTTACCTTCAATAAAAGAGATCGTAAGGGCAGTTTAACTCCCTCAAGCCTTGTATTAAAAACAGGCTGTAAGTTTTTATTCCCCCTCATCCTTCTATTTGGTACTTACATTTTTATCCATGGCCATCTGACACCTGGTGGGGGGTTTCAGGGTGGTGCAATTATAGCTTCAGCTTACGTGTTAATATACCTAAGCTGTCGTGAGAAAGAAGTTAAAAGAAACAGACTGATTACGATTGAGTCCATTGGTGGGTTGATATTCGTGGGCATTGGCATAATGGGACTCCTTTTCGGTGGTTATTTTCTATTCAATTTTCTACCAAAAGGAGTTTTAAACACACTATTTAGCGCTGGAATTATTCCGGTGCTATATATAGCAATAGGATTTAAAGTTGGATCAGAACTAGCAGGGATTATTGTTGATTTTATTACATCATAAATATTTAAGTTATAGTGTATATGAAATAATAAAATATTTAAGCTGGAGTAAAAAATGGGATTTCTAAACAGCTACATATACTATATTGCATCTTTTGGACTGATATTTATAGGGCTGTATATACTTGTTGCCAAAAGTAATCTTATAAAAATGATAATTGGATTAAATATAGCTGATTCAGGAGTGAACCTGCTTTTAATTTCCATTGGTTATATAAAAAGAGGAACAGCGCCGATATTCTCAAAACCTAATCTTAATCCTAAACTAATGGTTGATCCTGTTCCTCAGGCTCTTGTTTTAACTGCAATCGTCATAGGTGTTGCAGTTTTAGCGCTTGCTCTATCCTTTGCTGTTAGATTGTTTCAACACTATGACACCCTTGATATGAGAAAGATAAAAGAGCAGCGCTGGTAATATCAGGTACTATAGAAAGAAACTAACATTAAATATGGAGATTGGAAATGCCAGATCCCGTGTTACTCATAGCGATTCCCTTAGGGTTTGCCTTTTTAATACCTTTGCTCGGCTTTATCTCACGTAAAATAGAAAAGTTTGTTCCCCCCGTTGCAATGGCTGTAAATATTTTGCTTTCAATAAAGTTAATACCCTATGTTATGAAAAAACCAATAGTTAGCTCCTTAGGAGGCTTTTTACATCCCTTTAGCATTAATTTATATGTAGGACCTGTGGGTTTATTCTTTTCCCTTTTAATATCCTTTGTTGGATTCCTTGTTTCACTTTATGCCATTAGCTATATTAAAGAGGGAGCTACCCAGAAGTATCATATGCTGTTTCTCCTTCTTCTAACCGGTGCAAATGGTGCTGCTCTAACTGCAGATATTTTTAACCTTTTTGTATTCAGCGAGATTCTATGTATCTCTTCCTACGCATTGGTTGCATACACAGGAAGCAAGGCCGGTGTAGAATCTGCTACAAAATACCTTATTCAGGGCTCAATAGGGTCTGCATTTTTCCTGATAGCTATTGGTCTAATTTACGGACAATTTGGAACTCTAAATATGGCGGAAATTGCCCAACATGTACATAGTGTGAAACCAATTAATATTTATCTTCCGATTGCAATGATAATCTCGGGGATTGGTGTTGAAGCTGCAATTTTTCCTATAAATGCATGGCTGCCCGACGCGCACTCTTCGGCTCCATCAACAATAAGTGCTGTACTCTCAGGAATAGCAATAAAAATAGGATTATACGTAATTCTTCGTTTTGTTTTTACAATCTTTGGTGCTACAAATCTACTTCTAATATTAATCATTACAGCAATAGTAACGGTTCTCGTTGGAGAATTCTCAGCATTCAGTCAAAACAATATCAAGCGCATGCTTGCATACTCAAGCACTGGCCAGATTGGCCTTATTCTATTTGCAATCTCTCTTGGAACATCGCAGGGTATCTCAGCTGGTTTCTTTCAGTTAATTACCCACACATTAAGCAAATCAATTCTCTTTCTATCTACCGGTTATATGATAGTTAAAGCTGGATCTATGGATATGGAAAATATGATTGGAATGGGTAAAAGAATGCCTGTTTCTTCATTATCCTTTACAATTGGAGCATTCTCACTTGTTGGGCTCCCACCTTTTATAGGATTCCCCAGCAAGTTTTTAATAGTTAAAGCTGCTATAGCAAAAGGGGATATACTTTCAATTGTATTGATAATTCTGGTGCTTCTTGGAACTGTTATCGAAGCTGCCTATTTTTTCAGAGCCGTTCAAACCCTTTACTTTAAAGGTGATAGCAGTTCAATTCAAAGGGATGAAGCACCGGCAATAGCATTAATACCTCTCCTGCTCCTTATTGTAAGCATCATTGGTATAGGTGTATATCCTCATTTTCTAACAGGATTTTTGAATAAAGTATCATCAGAGCTGTTAAATAGAATTGCTTTTATTAGGGGTATATTAGGATGAATACAGAAACCTTACTCAAATTCATATTGATTGTATCATTTGGAGGAGCATTCTTAACCTATATTCTGGGAAAGATATCGAGAGTCCTCAGAGAAATCTTTGCTGTCCTAACAGGGATCTCTGTGGTTGTATTTTCACTAATGCTCTATGGTAAAACAGGGACTCTCATCTATGCAAAAAACTTTTTGGGCTTCTCTCTGTTGGTAAGTATTAATAACCTGTCCTGGTTATTTCTGATAACACTCTCAGTTGTCAGCTTCCTCTCCGTGGTTTTCTCATTAAGCTATATCAGGGGGCATGAGCGAACAGACTTTTACTATCTAATGCTTCTTTTAGTAAATGCAGGCATGGCTGGTGTTGTTCTATCTGCGGATTTAATCTCCTTCTATATATTCTGGGAGATAATGTCCTGGTCCACTTTTCTTCTTATAAGCTATAATCGCGGACCTGCTCTGTCAGCCGGAATGAAATATATCATTATGTCCGTGGTAGGATCAGCCGCTATGATGTTTGGCATCATATCGATCTATACCACCTATGGGACACTAATTATTTCAGAAATTTCAATCCAAAGGCTCTCTCTTCCCCCAAATTATATTTTACTCTTATTTATCCTCTTTTCTATAGCTTTTGGAATAAAAAATGCGTTCTGGCCTTTTCATATCTGGCTTCCTCCAGCGCATTCAGAGGCACCATCTCCATTCTCTGCAGTGCTTTCCGGAATACTGATTAAAATGGGGACATACGGTTTTTTACTGTTCATGTATGTGATATTCGGCATGAAGGTTTTCCTGGAATTAGGCCCATCCTTTTTTAGTTTTCACAATATTCTTTGTTTGCTTGGTGCTATTACAGTGGTGATCCCTACATTTACAGCTTTACTTCAATACGATGCTAAAAAGCTTTTAGCATGGCATTCAATTGGACAAATTGGATATATAATCATCGGTATTTCACTTGGAACAAGCCTCAGTGTGGCTGGCGGTATTTTCCATTTTGTTAATCATGCAACATTTAAGGCGCTGCTATTCTTAACTGTAGGAGCAGTTGAATACCGAACTGGGGGAGTTCGAGACTTAAATTCATTGGGTGGATTAATAAAGAAAATGCCAATTACTTTCATTGGAGCATTAATTGGTGCTCTGGGAATAATAGGAGTTCCTCTAACTAATGGTTTTGTTTCAAAGTGGATGATCTATAAAGCTTTAATATTAAAGGGGAATACCTTCTTGGCTTTCGCAGCATTAATAGGTACATGGGGGACTCTCCTCTCATTTTATAAATTTCTCCATAATATCTTCTTAGGACAGCTATCTGAAAAGTATAAGAATATAAAGAAAGCACCTTTTTGTATGCAATTCCCGATTATTATCTATAGCCTTATTATTATTCTTTTTGGCATTCTGCCCGGTATAGTCCTCAAAGTTATCAATACAATCTTAACTTCTTTTGGTTTTGAATCGCTAAATGTAACCATATGGGGTATTGCCTCAGAGAGCGGCATCCTAAATACTATAAATATTTTTACAGCTGTTGTTATAGTGGTTATAGCCGTCTGGATCATCTCCCGTCTGGGGGCAAAAACCCGGTTGGTAGCTCAAGATGATAACTATGCCGCAGGGTCCTACATACCTAAGGAAAAGTACAATTTCACAGCTGCTTTTTATAAACCCATGACAAGAATCATAGGTCCTGTTTTAAAAGACATAGTTAATAATTTTTATCTGATTTTAGGCAGGGGAACAGTTGCTGCTGGAAATGGAATTAGAAAGGTCTATACAGGCGACATTGGATACTACGTGATCTACATCATATTATTTTTGGCAGTACTAATCTTAATAAAAGTAGGGTTTAAACTATGATAAATGTAACAATCGTTAAAGTGCTTGAGTTTATATTTTATCCTCTTATAGCATTTGTTATAGGCATAATCTTAATGGGTCTTTTCAGAAAAATCATGGCAAGAATACAAAGAAGGTATGGTCCTCCATTACTACAGCCACTAATTGATATTATCAGGTTTTTCTCCCAGCGAACTGTTTCACATGGGAAGATATTTTCATTTGGTGTTATTCTTGCTCTTGCAGGATCTTTAGTCGTTCTGCTTTTCATTCCTTTCGGAAAGATATGTCCACTATGCGGTAGCGGTGATCTTTTGCTTATACTCTACTTGATGCTTTTTACCCCCATTAGTATAGCTTTAAGCGGCGGTGAGGGTGCCAACCCAAACATTAGTATTGGAGTTTCGAGAAAGCTTATGCTCAGCCTTGGTTACGAAGTTCCTTTCCTTATGATTATTCTGTCGGTAATGAGTTTCTATAAAACCACCTCCCTTGTTGAAATTATTAAATACCAACAAAACTATCATTGGGCTATATTTAATTTTCCTCTTATAATACCCGGAATTGCCTATATATTAATTTTGCCGGCAATGATGGGTGTAAGACCCTTCGACGTTGCTTCTGCTCCACAGGAAATAGCTTCAGGTCCTGTTGTTGAATATGGTGGGAAATTTCTGGGGTTAAATCATATTGAACATGCCATACATATGTTTATTGGAATCGCCCTATTTATCGATCTCTTTCTTGGAGGTGGTCCAAACATTGGATTATTTCTAGTAGAGATGTTTATAATATTTTTTATTGCAGTATTTATAAACGCGATGTTCCCAAGGTATAGGACAGATCAAGCCATCAAATACCTGTGGAGATGGCCATCTATATTGGCTTTTATTGGTCTTGTTTTGGTTAGAATACATGTAAAATTTTAAGGAGAATTTAAAAATGGATAGAGGACAGCTTTCAAAGTGGTTTAAACATCCAGGAATTATGGCTCAAAAATATTCGCTCTGGGCAGTTTATTTCTGTACAGGATGTGGCATCATAGAAGTTCCACCATCTATTACATCACGCTGGGATGCTGAAAGATTCGGGGTAATGCCTGCCCCTTCTCCAAGACATGCAAATTTGTTTATGATAACCGGCTATGTCGCTACAAAAACCCTTAAGGCTATAATAAGAACATACGAGCTAATGCCCGAACCGAAGTACACCGTGGCGTTTGGGTCCTGTCCTATAAATGGTGGTATGTACTGGGATTCATACAATACTATTAAACATATCGATAAGTATATACCCATTGACGGGTGGATTGCCGGATGTATGCCCAGGCCTGAAGCAATCTTTATCGGTGTTACTAAACTCTGGATGATGATAGATAAGGGAGCAGCAACAGGATATAAGAGATACAGGGAAAATTACGAGTATTACAGAAAAAATCAGGAGAAGCTTTTTGGAAAACTTCCATGGCCTCCCCTATTTCCCATAGAAGATAAAAATGAGAAATTGACTGTTTAGAATCTTTGTAAATAAGGGTGGGAAAAATGAGTGAGGAATTAGCCAAAGAAATAATTGATAATTTCAGTAATACTGGTGTTTCATATACCAGTAAATATAGGGTGTATATTCAAACTCCTAAAGAAGAACTTTTTAGATTGCTTGAATATCTGAAAGATAATGGATTCAACTATCTTGTTAT
>QNBN01000126.1 GCA_003645695.1 Spirochaetota bacterium
TACCTGTCATTTACAGCAATGACAGGTTGAATATTACCATACTCGGGATGATGTAATTCCGAGCGTAAGCGAAGCAATCTTATTAGTAAAGCAGGTGAGTATCGTCATATTTAACCATATTTCTAAATAGTTGAAGTTTGAATACACCTATAGCCTTTTTTATTAAATTCATTTTCGGTTTTTATCATTGTTTTCCTATCGTTAAAGATTCCAAATACAGTTAAACCAGAGCCAGCAAGAGTTGCGGCACATGCACCATTTTGTTTTAATTCAGTTATAATATCTTTTACAATTGAAAATTGTTTTGAGATTGGTTTCTCAAAATCATTCCAAATGTTTTTACATATTAATTCTTTTTTTCTTATTAATATGGCACTGAGTATCTTTTGTAATTTAATTAGATTTTTTCCTATTTCACTTTTATCTATTATTGAGTAAGCCCAGGCTGTTGAGGGTTTTTGAATATCCTTAGGTAAGATCAAAAGTATATTTTCAATTTTAGGTAATGAATATGGTAAAGGAATTACCTCATTACCTATATTACCGATAAGGCATAATCCACCTATTACACAGTAACAGACATCCATTCCCAGCTTTTCTGCTATCTTTAACTTTTGAGATGGTGATAATCCTATAGAGAATAGTTTATTCATTCCATTTATAACTGCTGCTGCGTCACAGGAACCTCCCCCCAGGCCAGCTTTTATTGGTATGTTCTTTTCTATTTCTATGTTTACTCCATGTTTGATATTGAACTCATTGCTAATTAGTTGTGCTGCTCTAAAAGCGAGATTATCATTTTTTGGAATTACCAGTTGATCAGTATTATAAACTTTGCCACTGAATGTAGAGATATTAATTTTTTTATCATTGTTTTTTGATATTTTAATTGTGTCAAAAATATTAAGTTGATAATTTAAAAATCTAACTGGATAGTATCCTCTGTCTGATTGTTCAGGTAGTAGATGAAGGTTTAAATTAATTTTTGCATAGGCTTTTAAAAATATATTTTCCATTTTAGTGATATTTAAGTAACTTGATATATAATATAACTTTTTTATATTTTGCTTTTATAGTATTTAATGGTATCTATTCGTGAATAAAAATTGATATACTATTTTTTGCATTTTGAAAATCTGATATTTATTTAAAAATACTAAATAAAAATCATTTGGTTATAGCTATATTTTAAGTTTAATTATGCAATTTTTATGGCAAAGGTTAAACGGTGATGAATATCGTTATAATTTGTGCAGGTGGCAACGGTGAGAGAATGAAGGCCAGGGATAATAAGATATTTCTCCATATCTATGGAAAGCCAATTATATACTATACGATGAAAACATTTGATGATCATCCTGATATAGATGCAATAATCATAACCGCCCAGGAGAGGTATTTTAAGAGAATTAAACAGATTATTTCGAAAAATGGAATTAAGAAGGTTATGGCACTGGAAAAAGCTTACAGAACGAGGCAGGAATCTACCTATTATGTTCTGAAGAAACTTAATGCTCAGGGAATATCCAAAAACTCGTTTGTGCTAATTCACAATGCTGTAAATCCTTTTGTAAAACATCAAGAAATCAATATGTGTCTGGAAGCTGCTCAAAGACATGGTGCTAGTTTGCTTGGTTTTCAGGCAATAGATACAGTGAAAATAATAGATGAGGGTAACTTTATTTCCCATACACCTGAAAGAAGAAGAGTTTGGATCGCTCAAACTCCGCAGGTAATAAGGTTTGATATTGCCTTAAAAGCCTTTGATGAGGCTAATCGTAAGGGATATATTGCAACAGATGACACAACGCTTGTAGAACTTATAGATAATCCGATAAAATTTATAGAATGTTCAAGAGAAAACTTTAAAATTACGTATCCTCACGACCTTGAACTGGCAAAAAAGATCTTCCATAAGAAGATGCAGGAGAAGAAGGTTTGGTACGCGTAGGATTCGGTAGTGACAGCCATAGATTTGAAAAAACTAAGGTAAAACCCCTTATTCTTGGAGGGGTAAGAATCAGTAATTCTGGAGGGTTGGAGGCAAACTCCGATGGAGACGTTGTCCTTCATTCTCTTTTTAATGCAATAAGCCAGGCCTGCGGAGGACATTCTCTTGGATACTATGCCGACCCATTGTTTGCAAGAGGGATAACTGACAGTAAAGAGTATATAAAAATTGCAGTAGAAATGGTTAAGGAAATTGAATACAGAATATCTAATGTAGGGATTATGATTGAGGCTAAGCGCCCCAGAGTATCGATAGAGACCGTTTCAGAGATGAAAAAGATAATTGCAGACCTGCTTGAAATAGGAGTGAATGATGTTGGAATAACATTTACCTCCGGTGAAGGTCTAACATCTTTCGGCAGAGGAGAGGGAATACTGGTACAATCGATTGTATCTCTCTATAAATTATAGCAATTTTCTATTTGATCCCCCCGGAAATTTTTATCTTTATAACCTTACATTTAAATGATACAGAAATATTCAACGGGGAAATTGATTTATACAAAAGTTATCATATAAGTTTGTTTTTTTATAAACCGATATATTATTATTGTTGCTGTTTTATCTAGTTTATTTACGGATACATTGGAAAATAGAAAATGTTAGGTAAATAAAATGTCACTTTTGAAATCGGTAAAAATAGGTAATACCCTTACCAGTAATAACGTATTCTTGGCTCCGATGGCGGGAATTACCGATATCAGTTATAGATTAATTGCAAAAAGATTTGGAGCAGGTCTTCTTTTTACAGAAATGGTAAGCTCCTTTGCGGTTATTTACAGAAATAGAGAAACCGATAGAATATGCGAAATAGCCGAAGAGGAAAGACCTGCTGGCATTCAATTATTCGGGTCAAAAGCGGGAATTATGGAAGAAGCTGCTAAGATCCTTGAGGGGAAGCATAGACCTGATATTATCAATATAAACGTCGGATGTCCGGTAAGAAAGGTTTTGAAATCTGGAGCAGGGGCTAAGCTGCTTGAAAACCCTGATAAACTTTTTGATATTCTGAAAAGGATTGTGAATGTTATCGATATTCCTGTTACTGTAAAGATGAGACTGGGGATAAACAAGGGGAGAATAAATATCCTTGAAAATGCCCTTGCTGCACAAGAGGCGGGGGTAAAAATGATTATCCTCCATCCGAGAACTGCTGATGAAGGATTTGGAGGAATGAGCAGGTGGGAGTATATAGCCAAAGTTAAGGAAAGTCTTTCAATACCTGTATGTGGGAATGGAGATATTAAGAGCTCTTATGATGCGGTCAAGATGATAGAGGAAACAAATTGTGATGCAATTATGGTGGGTCGCGGTACAATTGGTAACCCATGGTTGATAAAACAGATTAACTCAGCTTTTTCCGTATATCCAGAGAATTTCATTCCTGAAGATGTAAGTTTTGCCGATAAAATTTCTGTTGCATTGGATCATCTAAAGCTGGCATGTGAAGTTAAGGGGGAGCACAGAGGAATCAGGGAATTAAGAAGAATTTTACCCCACTATATAAAGGGAATAAAAAACTCGGCTAGGATAAGGAACTATATAGTAAGAGCCAACAGTTATTCAGAAATGGAGAATATTTTAATATCAATTAAAATATAAAAAAATTGAAGAATAGGAGATAGGTATGAATAGTAACTCTGAGAGAAGCGAGTTTGATAGTTATAAGGAGTATAATGAAATCCTGATGGATGAAGAGAGCAAGTTGAGAAAAGAGGATGTTAAACCTTTTTTAAACTTTCTTAAGGGTAAAAAGATATATCTGTCACTTTCGGGAGGTGGACTTGCCCTTGTATGCCATATTTCTATTATAAGAATAATTGAGGAGTTGGGAATTAATGTAGAGAGAGTATATGGTACTTCCGCTGGTTCAATTATTGGTGGACTTTATGCCGCAGGGATTGGCTGGAAACAGATGAAGGATGCTGCTCTGGGGCTAAAAAAACCCGACGACATTTTTGGTTTCGGCTCAAAACATTTTATCATAAGGGGTATAAAAAGTGAGATGGAGGCTACATTTAAAAAGAGTGAATATCCAGGAGCAGCTATCTACAACAATAAGAGGCTTGAATCCTATATTGAATCTACTATACTGAAGTTCTTTAGTAAAATTCCACTTTTAGGGGAATTAAAATTGCCTTTCTCTGCAATTGCCTTTGATATAGGTGACGACAGCGATGAAGGGCATAGGATTAGCTCTAAAAAGGTTTTTTCAACTGAAAATACACCTGAGGTCACTTTAAAAGATGCCATTGTTGCTTCAATTTCTATACCAGGGGTTTTCCCTCCAAAAAAGATTGGAAGCCATTACTACATTGATGGTGGAGTTGTAGAGAACCTTCCTATTGTGACTGCATATGAAGATTGGATCAAGAGAAAGAGGTTTTACCAAAAAAATTTGGTAATAATTGGGGTTGATCTTGGATATGGCGGGGAAACATTGAAAGTTAAAGGCAATATAAAACCGCATGATCTTTTAATTTATGCATTCAGTGTGGAGGGAAAAATTATTAACCAGTATTCACTTTTGAGGGTGCATAAGCCTAGAAAGGGATCATATGTAATACTGCTTAAGCCTAGGTGTTATGATATTGGGCTTACAGATTTTGAAAAGATACCAAAAGCCATGGTTAACTCTTATAATCGTGTATGTGAGCAGATTAAAGGTAAGAGGTTTCTTAATGAAACAAATAAGGATATTGAAAGAGCAAGAATTATGCTTGGAATCAACGAGAAAATTTAATGTAAATCACATATACCTTGCATCAAGCCTGGAAGATCCTGGCTCTTCGGCTACGATGGCATTCTGGGTCAAGCTCGAGATGATAAACTGGTAGAGCAGACTATTTGCTATGATTGAAAATGTGTTTGCCTATTTCTATATTTAAAGAATAATAGATATGTAAAGGGAGATCTTTTATGTTAAAGAAAAGCTTACTTCCTATCGTTTTTTCCCTGGTATTGGCTATTGTTATTCCTGGTATAGGGAGTTTGAACCATTTAGCAGTGGCTCAGAATCAGGATAATAATGGACAAACTATTATAAAGGATGTGTCGGTAAAAGAAGCAAATGAACTAATTCAGAAATATTTTAAATCTGGATATTTAATAATCCTTGATGTCCGGACAGATTCGGAGTATAAATCAGGTCATTTGGAAGGGGCGATTAATATTGATTACTACTCTGAGAATCTTGAAACCCTGTTAAATAAGCTGGATAAAACAAAACCCATCCTGGTTTACTGCAAATCAGGAGCAAGGAGTAGAAGAACAACCAGTATTATGGAAGGTCTCGGATTTAAAAAGATCTATAACATGGAGGGCGGGATATTGGACTGGGAATATAAAGGGCTTCCCACTGTAAAAGGTAAATAAAGAGGTTATTTTGAACGGATTATGATTGAAACAGTAAAAGATGCAGAAGATACGGTAGAGGATATAGAGGCAAAGTATATAGAGAATGGGGAGGTGTTTATTCAGGCGGTCTTATAGGTGCAGGTGATACAAAGTTTACAATGAGGGTAATTATGGAATCAGCATGGGGATTGTTCCTCCCGGCAACTTACATATTGGGTATTATCTTTGAAATGGGTATTGTGGGTGCATGGATAGCAATGGCTGTGTATATTTTTGTATTCGGAATAATGGTTTTTATAAGGTTTAGCGGAAAAAAGTGGGAAGAGATTAAAATTTAAAAGCCTTTTTTTGTATCCACATACTGAATAATCTGCTCTGTGGTTAAATAGCCCTTGTCAATAAGAATTTTAAGAATTGATACATTTTCATTCTTCTTTTTTCTCTCTTCAAGCTCACGCATGCATTCATCAAGCTGTTCCTCTGAAACAAACCCAAAATTAACAAGCTCATGTTCGATTCTGGACTGTTTTTGACCATTTGTCTGAAGTCCTTCCAGTTCTCTTAACTTATTCCTTAATTCTTCAATCTCTTTTTCAAGTTTTGATACATATTTAGTGGTGTTTTTTAGTCGTATTGCAAGAATTTTTAGTAACTGTATTCCAATTTCAGGTTTTTTTAAGATAGTGTCGTATAGATAGTCGCCGGGAATAACTATAAATTCAGAATCCTCAACAGCTTCAACTGTAGCGGTTCTTTTGTTACCCAGGAAATATGACATCTCACCGATAATCGTATCCGGCGAGTTTATCAATCCAACAAGCTGACCATCTACACTTACAGTTACTGCACCCTTTTTCAATATAAAAATGTCCGTTCCGCTGTCTCCCTGCGAGAATATTTTTGTTCCGGCCCTGTAAAAACTATACTTAAAAAGTTTTTCATCTGGAATTGAAACTTTTGACATTGAGTACCCCTTTATATCTTTAATGTTTAAGTTTAAAAAAAATAAATAAAGACACTAATAATATTATATTATATTTTGTATTAAATTTCATGCGATATGGAGATTTTTTTTGAAAATTAAGTTAGATTCTCTTGCAGAAAAGGTATATAAAAGATTATTGGATAGTAATGTTGCTATGAATAGTCAGAATATTGTAAAGGAGTTTATGAAGATTGAAAAGGTTACTCCTGAGATTGCTAAAAAAATAATAGACCCAATTTTATCAAAAGACGACAGGTTTTTAAGAACAGAAGATGGTTTATGGAGAGCAAAAAAAAGAATAGCAATAGAAAGGCTACCACTATCGGAGGTTAATTTTATAATATTTTATATGCAGGAAACAGATAATTTGGTAAATAAGAATCCTAATGAAAAGAATGAAAAAAATAGTAACTCATTAAGTGATATTAGCATTAATGTAGAGAAAAGATCAATATATTCATTTTTGCTTTACAGAGGAGGATTTACAGAGTGGATTGATAGTGTTGATAAGGTTATTTCGAGCATAAATAAATATGTTTTTATTCCCTACGATTTAACGAGCATCAATCTTTTTAAAAAGGTCTATCGTGAAAAGTTTTATCTTCCCCCTGATATTTTTACTGTTTCAATTAGGTCACTCATTGAAGCTCTCTATCCAGATAAAAGATTGAAGAACTGGAGTGATCTTATAAAAGAATTTTCGATTGTTAACGTTGAGTCAAATCTTGCAAGTTCTAAATCCAAAACATTGCTCTATGTGTTTGAACATATCCTCGATGAACTTGGCAAAAGGCAAATTGATACTCTTGAAAGGCTCTTTAAGTTCATAAATAGGGGGAAAAAAAGAGTTGATTTTTCCAGATACGCGTTTAATAGAGATTTTCTTGTCAATATACCTGAGTTTCCGGGAGTTTATATCTTTTACAACAAAGCAGGCAGAGTTATCTACATTGGAAAGGCCAATAATCTAAAGAGAAGGATAAACTCATACTTTTGGGATACTGGCGAAAGTGTAGAAAAGATCAGGGGAATACTAAATGATCTATATAGAATAGAGTTCAGGGTGTTGGGATCTGAATTGGAAGCTATTGTAGAGGAGTATGGTTTGATTAAAAAGTTTAAACCAATTTATAATACCCAGATAAATATTCCTGAGAGAACCATAGAAACCAGTAAAAGAATAATACTCCTGCCCTCGGCTAAAAGCAATGGGTCGGGGGGATCTAATGAGGAAATGGTACTTTTATTTCTATGCAATGGACTTCCTTTACTAAAAGAGGAGTTTTATTGTAGGGACCCAGAAAAAATTATGTGTAAGGTAAAGGCTGTTTTTGATTCTGATGGTTATTTGTTTGATCCGAGAAAATTGCTTGCGATTAACTATTTGAAACGGTACGGAGATAATATTAATATTATAGAGATGGAACACTACAGCGATGCAAATAA
>QNBN01000127.1 GCA_003645695.1 Spirochaetota bacterium
TGATGTTTAATTAGAATACTAAAATATTCAAGGCCACTTAAATATAATTTTTTATAGGTATAAAACGAATAGGCAAAGTAAGTTTTTTATCATGATTGAAAGTTCACTTGCCTATTATATTAAGGGTATATTAAATGATAAAACTTCACAGAAGGTTTAAGGTTTTTTTCATCACAGCTGTATCTGTTATTGTTGTTGATCACCTAACAAAATGGATAATAAGGAGTACAATGCATCTCAACCAAACGATAAATGTAATTGGAAATTTCTTTACGATTTCATTCATATACAATACAGGAATCGCCTTTGGTATACTTAACAAAAACAATTCCTCTGCAAAAACTCCACTGCTAATAATATTCTCAATAATTGCCCTTGGTATTATTCTATATATATTTTACTCGCTGCCCCGGGACATAAAGCTGTCAGGATTATCTATGGGTTTGATTTTTGGCGGTGCAATAGGAAATATGATAGATAGAATAGTAAGGGGAAAGGTGGTAGATTTTTTTGATGTGGATTTTTTTGATATTAATATACCCAAACTTAACTTTCATATGACAAGGTGGCCTACCTTTAACGTTGCGGATTCTGCCGTATTTGTAGGTATATTAATGCTATTTATCATAATTATTGTATATGGAGGTAAAACTGAAGGAGAAATCAAAGAGTAAGAGTTACAACTTCATTGTAACACACAGTGATGCCGGAAAAAGGCTGGATACTGTCGTTGCAAAGCATTTTTCCTCTATAAGCAGATCAATGGCTAAAAAGCTTATTAAAACAGGGAACATTGTGGTAAACAACCAGATAAAATCCGCACATTATCAGGTTAAAGAAGAGGACATAATCAACATTGAAATACCGGAAATTCAAAGGAGTGAAATTATACCTATTGAAATGAAGCTTGATGTCATCTATGAGGATGACTATATCCTTGTAATTAACAAACCTCCGGACATACCCGTCCATCCTTCTGCAGGACACAGAAATGATACTCTTGTTAATGCCCTTCTTGGTTATCTTGGGAAAACTGAAAACCTTTCATCAATAGGCGGAATTGAAAGGCCAGGAATTGTCCACAGGCTCGATAAAGACACCTCCGGAGTCCTGCTAATCGCTAAAAATGATCACAGCCATCTGAAATTATCAGAACAGTTCCAGTACAGAAAAATTCAAAAAAATTATGAAGCTATATTAAAGGGAATTCTCGAAAAAGATAGAGGTAAAATAGAAAGCTCCATAGCAAGGCATCCAACAAATAGAAAAAAGTTTACCACGGCTGAACATGGAAAAGATTCTATAACCTTTTTTGAAGTAATAGACAGAAAAAATGAAACTACATGGGTAAGATTTATGCCAAAAACAGGAAGGACTCACCAACTTCGAGTACATAGTGTATCAATAGGACATCCAATTGTTGGTGACCCCATCTATTCAAGGGGGTATACAAAATACAAGTACCTTGCGCTGGTAGCAAAAAGCCTCAAGATTGTTCATCCAAAAACAGGTCTTATTTATACTTTTATTGCATCTTACCCGAATCATTTTATTGAAATAGCTAAATACTTTGGGTATAGAATAGATATAAAAGAAAATAAGAATCGTTGGATGATAGAAAAAAAATAGTAATGCCTATTTTAATAATAGGCAAGTAAACTTCAAATCACAATAAAAATCTTAATTCGCCTATTCGTCTTATACCTATAAAAATTATTTAGTACCCCGGGATATTTTTACATTCCAATTTTACATTAAATTCTTGTAAAAAAACCATAAAAACAGGGTAAGCATCAGCGTATTTAATATTTGCCATAGATTAAAGTTTTGTATATTTTTAGATAGTCACCAGTCAAAGGAATGAGAAATGCCTATTTACTACCACAGTACGAACAATCCTGATGAAAACGTAACATTCAGAGAGGCTATTCTCAATGGAATTGCCTCGAATTATGGTCTTTACATGATGTATCGTGAGGATATACCCAGGTTTTCTAAAACGCAGCTTAACTCTATGAAGGGAAAAAGCTATGCAGAAATAGCATTCGATGTTTTAAAGGACTATGTTATCCCTGATATCCCTGAGAAAGATTTTATAGAAATACTTAAAGATGCCTATAACGAAAAAGTCATTCCTGTTAACATACAGCACGTAACTGGAAAGACATACATTATGTGGCTCTCCAAAGGGCCAACCTACTCTTTCAAAGATTTTGCCGCTCGTTTCTTTGGAAGAGTACTTAATTACTTCCTTACTAAAAGTGGAATGAAGCGAACGGTAATCGTTGCGACAAGCGGTGATACTGGAGGAGCCGTCGCTCATGCTCTCTATAAGCTTCCAAGCATCAATAACATCGTTTTTTTTCCCGGCAATGCAATAAGTGAACGACAACGAAGACAGATGACTACGCTTCAGGAAAATATATATGCCTTTTCAGTAAACGGAGATTTTGATGTTTGTCAGGAGATAGCTAAGAACCTTTTAAGCGATAAAGAGTTTGCAAAAGCGGCGACAGGGGATCCAGATAGGTTTACATCAGCAAATTCAATTAGCCTCGGAAGGCTTCTGCCTCAAGCGGTCTATCCATTTTTCGCATATTCAAGAATCGATTCAAACGCAAAATCCTTTATACCAAGTATACCATCAGGAAACTTTGGAGACATGATGGGAACAGTAATAGCCAAAGAAATGGGATTACCTATTGAAAAAATAGTTATTGGAGTAAATGAAAATAAGGAGTTTCCTGAGTTTCTTAATACCGGTGATTATAGAGTAACACCATCCGTATGGTCGCCATCAACAGCAATGATCGTTTCTCATCCGAGTAATTTCGCTAGGTTGATAGAGTTCTATGGGGGCCATATTTATGATGAAAGAGACTCCAAGACAAAGAAAATAATAAAACCAGGAATAATTGACAGAGAACCTGATATTGAAGCTATGAGAAGGGATTTTTATTCTATAAGCGTTTCAAATAACGAACATTATGAAACAATTAAAATGGTCTATCAAAAATATGGTATAATACTGGATCCTCATGGTTCTGTTGGATGGAAGGCTCTTGAATCGTACACAGATGGTAAACACGAAAAACCTGCAGTTATTTATGAAACAGCTGACCCTGGTAAGTTTCCAGAAGATATAAAAAAAGCAATAGGAATTGACCCTCCTATCCCTGAAGGAATAAAAAAACAAAGTAGCATGCCTGAAAGAATATATACAATTGAATCTGAACCCACGGTTGATGAAAAAGGTATAAAAAGGATGAGTGAAAACCAATATCAGGAAGCAAAGGAAAAGATTAAAACGATTCTTAAAATCAATAGTAATTAAGAATAAAAATAATGTTTATAAGGTAACTCAAAATTATGAAATACCGTCTAAAAACGGATGTTCTCGTGATTGGCAGTGGAGTTGCGGGCTGCACAGCAGCAATAACAGCTGCAAAACAGGGTAAACATGTAACCCTTATAACCAAAACCTCCGATCCTATGGAGTCAAATACCAGATATGCCCAGGGAGGAATTGTAGTTCTTGGGAATAAGGATTCAAATGAGCTTCTATACAATGATATTATGAAGGCCGGTGATGGTATTTCAAATCCTGAAGCAGTTCGGATAGTTGTTGAAGAGGGTCCAAAACTTGTTTACGATTTCTTAATCAATGAAATAGGCGTTGAGTTCTCAAAGAATGAGGACGGAAACTTTAATTTAACAAAGGAAGCTGCTCATTCTACCTCAAGGATCCTTCACTACTATGACATGACAGGTCTTGAAATCGAAAGAAAGCTCCTTGACAAAATTAAAGAGATAAAAAATATTGACCTACTTACTAACTTTACTGCAATCGATCTGATAACAACCCATCACAATACAATAAACCCTCTTTTAAAATACAAAAAGAACCTATGTCTTGGCGCATATGCATTGGATAATATAAAAGGGGATGTTTATACAATTCTTGCAGACGCTACGGTAGTAGCCACAGGTGGGGTTGGAAGATTATACCAATATACAACAAACCCGGATGTCGCTACAGGTGATGGGATATCTATGTCCTATAGGGCTGGGGCTGAAGTAACCAATATGGAGTTTGTCCAGTTTCATCCAACCGTATTTTATACAGGTGAAGGAAAGGGATTTTTAATATCAGAATCCCTGAGAGGTGAAGGCGCAAAGCTCATTAACAAGTATGGTGAAGCCTTTATGGAAAAATATTCGCCAGAGTGGAAAGACCTTGCGCCAAGAGATGAGGTGACAAGGGCTATATACAATGAAATGGCCCTAACAGAAAGCAAATTCGTCTACCTCGATATAGCAAACTTTCATAACAAAGATATTTCTATAGCAAAACGTTTTCCGGGTATATACAACGAATGCCTTAAATATAAAATTGATATTGAAAACGAGCCAATCCCTGTTGTCCCTGCTGAACATTACTTCTGCGGTGGCATTTTGATAAACAATCAGGCTGAAACCACCCTGCCCGGATTATATGCGGTTGGTGAAGCCTCCTGTTCAGGCCTTCACGGAGCAAATAGACTCGCATCTGTTTCCCTTCTCGAAGGCGTTGTCTACGGGAAAAGAGCTGGAATATATGCGACAAGAGTTGAAAAGAAATCAGATTATTTTAGCGATATCACGGATTGGGTTTTTCCTAAAGATGAAAGTAAATCTGGGAATGACCCGCTTCTTGTATTTCAGGATTGGACAAATCTCAGAACTACAATGTGGAACTATGTAGGAATAATCCGGACAAAAACAAGGCTTACACGGGCAGTCTCGGATTTGAGAAATCTATACAACAGAATAACAGACTACTACAGAAATACAAATCTGACAAAACCCAAAGTAGAGCTTAGAAATGGAATAATAGTTGCCGTCTTAATTGCAGAGTTTGCCAGAAGAAACAACAAATCTCAGGGATGCCACTATGTTAAAGAGGAGGATTAATTGATGCAAGATATAAAAATCACAATTCTATCCGAAAATACCACCTACAAAAGAGGGATTCTTGCTGAACATGGGCTATCCTACCTTATTGAAAATAAAGATGAAAAATATATGTTTGATACCGGCCAGAATGGGATAATTATAAATAATGCAAAATTTCTTGGTGTTTCACTCACAAATCTGAATGCTATAATTTTAAGCCATGGACACTATGATCATACAGGGGGGTTAATAGATTTAATTTCTGAAGGTCTCTCTGTATTCGGACATCCCGACATATTTGTTAAAAGATACTCCTTACATTCAGATAACACAATTCATGATATATCAATCCCCTTTTCAAGAGAACTCATTGAATCCAGAGGGGCTAATATTAAACTCTCAAGAGAACAAATAGAAATCGGGAAAGAGATTAAAGTATTTACGACTGGAGAAGTTCCAAGAACCAATGATTTTGAAAAAGTATCTGATAAATTTTTTAAAGATAAGGAACTCAAAGAAAGTGACCCTATTGATGATGACCAATCCCTCTATGTAGAAACCAAAAAGGGGCTTGTGGTCCTACTGGGATGCTGCCATTCAGGAATAATCAACTCCCTGAATTATATTAAGAAACTCACTGGAAATAAAAAAATACATTGGATAATTGGAGGAACCCACCTAATTTCTGCAAATAAAAACAGACTTGAAAAAACCATTGAATCGCTCAGAGGTTTTGATTTCGATTTTATTTCTCCTCTACATTGTACGGGATATGTAGCAAAGAATACAATTATGAATGAGTTTAAAGACAGGTTTATTAATCTTTCCTGTGGCGATTCAATAATAGTATAAACCATATAAAAAAGATTTCTCTTTTTACATCATTTCACCATTATTTCTTTCCTCGCTATGTTCTTTCGAAATGTCAACCAGCAGCCAATAAACTAAATGTACGATTATGAATGATTGGGCTGAATAATTTTTAGATGAGTTTTGATCTATTAAGTGGAGAAATTTTTAATTTTTTTACAATAAAAAGCCCCCGATTCAAATGCGGGGGCTCCATTTTATAATTCAATTAAAATCGCTCTACTCTATAGGAACCATCACGTACCCAACCTGTCCGGTTTTATGGTCTCTTACAAGCAGAACAACTCCATCCTGTTTTGCATATTTGGAAACAAGGCTGCTAAACTCTCTTTCGTTATCAACTTCTCTGTTTCCAACTCTAAATATTATATCACCAACTTCAAGTCCAACCTTTGCTGCCGGGCTATTTGGTTCAACATTCTTAATAATAACACCGGTTACTCTTCTTAATCCGATCTCTTTTGCAATCTTTGGAGTCACCTTTTCAACGGTTAATCCAAGCGGAGCCTCAAGCTGACCGGACTTTGCATGTTTCCCAGCTTTTTCAAGTTCTCCAATCTTAACTTTAAGATCAACCTCTTTGTTGTCCCTCAATACTGTTATAATTACAACAGTTCCTGGATGGGTTTCCGCAACAAGATTCCTTAGCATCGATGCATTGTCAACTATCTTCCCATTGTATTTAATTATTACATCACCCTGCTTTATACCAGCTTTATCCGCTGGACTTCCGGGAACTACATCAGCAATAATGGCACCTTTTGCTCCAACCTTGAGACCCAAGCTTTTTGCCATCTCGGGAGTAATATCCTGTATCGAAACTCCGAGATATCCTCTTACTACCTTCCCATATTTTATTAAGGATTGTGATATTGTTTTAACCATATTGGATGGAATTGCGAAGCCCATTCCCTGAAACCCTCGAGAAGTAGATATTATAAGGGAGTTAATACCAACAACCTCACCATGTAAATCAATTAATGGTCCACCACTGTTACCGGGGTTAATAGCTGCATCTGTCTGAATAAAATCTTCATAGCCTGATGGACCCAGCGCACCAATATTAGTCCTGTTTTTGGCACTAACAATACCAGCTGTTACTGTCCAATCAAATCCCCTCGGTGAACCTATTGCTATAACCCATTCTCCAACCTTTATCTTATCGGAATCCCCAAGTTTTGCATATTTCATGGATGATGTGGGTTTAATTTTTATAACGGCAAGATCTGTCTTCGGATCACGCCCTATAAGCTTTGCCTTCTGTCTTGTTTTATCATAAAGCTCTACTGTAATTGTTTCAGCATTCTCTACAACATGATTGTTTGTAATGATATAACCATCCTTACTAATTATGACGCCACTTCCGAGAGCCCTGATTGGAACCTTCCTCTGCATTTCTGGACCAGGACCAAAAAAGTACCTAAAGAAAGGATCTTCTCCAAAAGGTGATGCCGGTACCCGCTGGACCACTGTTCCCGTAACATCAATATGAACAACAGCAGGAATCAATGCATCAGCTACTCTACTAATAGCATTTGCAAATCCTCCTTCATCCTTAATAACTATAGTTGATACCGGAGATGCCTCTTCGGCTGATCCTCTTTCAGGATGGCTTCCCATCCCAAGAAAAAAGAACACAATGCCTGTAACAACAATCGCAGCAATAAAATAAAATGCAGATTTTTTCTTCATTTTCTATCCTCCTGTTTTATTATAATTTATCTGCCTTTCCAACATTAAGCAACATTAAATATTCAAGACAGCTTATTAAATAATCATTAAATAGGCAAGTAGACTCTGGAAATGATAAAATAAAATTATTGACGATTAAAAATTATTTAATTAATAATAAACAAGCGAATATTTAATAATATATCGTATAGTATTCCTTTGGGGATATATGTCATACAAAAAATAAAGCCCTACGGAGATAAATGGATGGGACA
>QNBN01000128.1 GCA_003645695.1 Spirochaetota bacterium
TTCCCGTTTACAGGTACAAACTCTCCATTTTCATCTGGTACTGCAAGCCCCATTCTGTCGCAATCGGGATCTGTTGCTATTACCATATCTGCCTTCTCTTTTACAGCAAGCTCAATAGCTATCTGAAGTGCAGCTGTTTCCTCCGGATTTGGTGATGGCGTTGTTGGAAAGTTTCCGTCCGGTATACTCTGCTTTGGCTCTTTAATAACTTTCGCTCCTCCAAGCGTCTCAAGAGCCTTTGGCACAAGAGTTATCCCCGTACCGTGCAGAGGTGTGTAAACCACTTTTATCTCACTATCATTATCATCACTCGTAAAAAGTCCACTTTCTATACGATTTGCAAAATCCTGAGCTTTGGACAGGTAGCTATCATCAATATCAGCACCAAGCTCTTTTATTAACCCTTTTTCCCTTGCTTTATCGTACTCCATTCGTTTTACACCTCTAATCAACTCTACCCTGTTTACATAGTCTACAATCCTGGAGTCCTCAGGGGGGGTTATCTGGTAACCCTCTGAGCAATAAACTTTGTATCCATTGTATTCCTTAGGATTATGGCTCGCTGTAATTACAACACCCGCTGCAGCCTTCAGTGCCATAACCGTATAGGACAAAAGAGGGGTTGGTCTTAATTCCGGGAAAATATATACCCTAATCCCATTTGCTGCAAATACCGTTGCTGCCTCTTTTGCAAATAGCTTTGAATTGTTTCTTGAATCGTAAGCTATTGCTATTCCTCTACCCTTTGCATCCTCCATATTTTCTAATAGATAATTAGCAAGTCCCTGAGAAGCCTTACCAACTGTGTAGATATTCATACGATTCGTTCCGGGACCCATTATCCCTCTCATTCCGCCAGTACCAAATTCCAGTTCTTTATAAAACATATCAGTCAGCGTCTTTTCATCATTAATATTTATCAATCTTTTAACTTCTGTTCTTGTTTTTTCATCAAACTCCTCATTGGTCCACTGTTTTGCCCTTTCTAAAATTTCCCTGTCCATAATAATCCAATCCCCCTACTTTTTAATAGTTAAGCTTCAAGTAAAGGATATTACTATTAAATTCAATTTTCAAGATTATTTGACCCGGTAAGGATTAGTTATTAGATTACAGATAAAATTATCAATAGGGGGGAATAATGAAACCTGAAGAATTAAAGTATACCAAGGATCATCTATGGGTTTATGTTGAGGGTGATAAGGCTACAGCTGGCTTAACGGATTATGCCCAGCAGGAGTTGGGGGACATAGTGTTTGTAGAGATGCCTGAGGTTGGTAGAGAGGTTAAGAAGGACGAAACCATAGGCACAGTTGAATCAGTAAAGTCGGTTTCTGATATTCTTGCTCCTCTTTCAGGTAAAATTATTGAGATCAATAAGGTTTTAGAAGATACTCCTGAAACAATAAATAAAGACCCCTATGGTGAAGGTTGGGTAATAAAGATGTCTGTATCGAATCCCGAAGAGCTTAAAGATCTTATGAATCTGGAGGCTTACAACAAGTTTACTGAAACCGAAAGGTAAAAGTCTTTTTATATAATAAATAATTTTCCGTGATAGTCTCTGGTAATATTATTGTAGTTTTCTCTGTACTCCTTTACCGTAATCGGAAGATGATTCAAAATATCCTGGGCGGTAACACCATCCCTGCCCAGTTTTGCCGAAGCAAACTCACCGGCAAGTCCATGCATGAATACACCTGTAGAAACGGCATTTTCTGTATTAAGTCCCAGACCCTTCATAGCAGCGATAACTCCGGTCAACACATCTCCCGATCCAGCAGTTGCAAGTGCCGAGTTTCCCGTGATATTGATAAAAATATTCCCATCAGGATATGCAACGAGTGAATGGGCAGTTTTTAGTACTATTATCGCATTTAAGTCCATCGCAGTCTTTCTCACAATTTCAACCCTGTTATTGATCACATCCTTTATAGAAAGCCCTGTCAATCTGGCCATTTCTCCCGGATGTGGTGTTAAAACAGTTGAATATTTTCTATTTTTGATAGACTCTAATCCTGATGCTACATGAGTCAACCCATCGCCATCTATCAAAACAGGTTTTTCCACTTTTGATACAAACTCCCTTACAAGTTTTCCGGTTTCACTGTTTAGTGACAATCCGGGGCCAATTATAACAAAATCTACCTCACCGCTTAACTTAAGTAACATATCAGCATTTTCGGCGGAGATAGTTCCCTCCCCTGTTTCTTTTAGAGGTATTATTACAATCTCATTTCCTTTGCTTGCAATAAAAGGAGCTACTGAAATTGGGGTAGCAAGCCGTGAATAACCTCCACCAGCCTTTAAAAAAGAAATAGCACTAAAGTAGGGCGCTCCATAGTAATTTTTGGCGCCAGCAATAAATAGAACATCCCCAAAGGAACCTTTATGCCCTGATTCATCTCTTAAGGGCAACTCTTTGGGCATATTGATCATTGTATGAATGTCATCAGCATCGTAAATTTCAGGTGGAAATGAAATTCGAGTAACAAACAATTTTCCACAGTGGTTATATCCAGGATAGAGCATATTTCCAAGTTTTGGAGCACCAAAGGTCACGGTACAGTTAGCCTTAACTGCTGTTCCCATAACCTGTCCGGTATTTCCATTTATTCCTGAAGGGATATCTATACTACATACAAACTTTCCAGATCTATTAATCACATCTACTATTTCCCTATAATGCCCCATAACATCTCTACCAAGACCTGTTCCAAATATAGCATCTACAATTACATCGTACTTTTTAAGAGCCTTTGAAAAATCTTCCGTGTTATCAATCTGCTCAATAGGAATACCTATCTTTTTTACAATTTCATAGTTCATTAATGTAGAATTTCTAAACTTCGCCGGATCACTGCATAAAAATATTTTTACATTGTAACCCATTGTCCCCAATGAAAAAAATTTTCTGGCAACAACAAGCCCATCTCCTCCATTATTACCGCTGCCTACTACCACTGCAATATTTTTACCCTTCCCCTTGCTTTCATTAAAAAAGGCAAAAAATGAAGCGTTACCAGCATTTTCCATCAACAATTCATCCTTTAATCCATAGATATCCATAGCTCTTCTATCCATCTCTCTCATTCTTTCAACTGTTGAAACTTTCATCATTTACCCCCAGAAATGAAACATATGACGTATATCTAATATTATAACCATAATTCAACTTTTTCGTTAATTTATTTTGTGTCTTCTATTATAAGATGGTATAATTTACCGTAGAGTTTAAAACCATAATTAAAAGAGTGAGAGAGGACGATTTAGATGAAGGCAGTTAAATGGGGTATAATAGGGGTTGCAGGCCATTTTTTATTGAGAGTAGCAAAACCTATTTCGGAATCTCCAATAATAAATATACTTGCCATAGCTTCAAGAAGCAGAGAAAAGGCTAAAGAAGCAGCAAATACCTATAATATACCGAAAGTTTATACAAACTATCAGGATATCCTAAAGGATAAAGAAATTGAGGCAGTTTATATCCCTCTGCCCAATAATATGCACTATGAATGGATAAAAAAGGCTGCTGATGCTGGAAAACATATTCTATGTGAAAAACCCCTCTGTTTGACCTTTGATGAGGTAAAAGAGGTAATAGATTATACCAATAAAAAAGGTGTACTTCTTATGGAAGCCTTCATGTACAAGTTTCATCCCCAATGGTTAAAAGTAAAAGAGGTTGTTACAAGGAATGAAATAGGAAAAGTTCAAAGCATACATACGAGGTTCTTTTACTTCGATACAAATCCAGACAGTATTCATAACCAGCTTGAGCTTGGAGGCGGAGCATTGAGGGATATTGGATGTTATGGAATTTCCGTTCCAAGGTTTATTCTTGGAAAAGAGCCGAAGAGAGTGTTATCCCTGATATATAGGGACAAAGAGTTTAAAGTTGATTCTTTAACAACAGGACTCCTTGATTTTGGAGACGTTCAATCAATTTTTACCGTTTCCATCCAGACGGATTCATTTCAAGAGGTTAATATTCACGGTACAGAGGGTAATATTTCTATAAAGTTACCATTCAACATGTATCCAGATGTACCATCAGACGTAGCTATCTCAACAAATATAGGGATAAGAAATCCAAAACCGGGCCCTGCGGACCAGTACAAACTTGAGTTTGAGGCTTTTTCAGAGGCTGTACGTGGTTTAAAAGATATTCCCATCCCCCCAGAGGACGCATTAAATAACCAGAAAGTAATCGATGCCCTTTTTAAATCAGAGGAGATATTTAACTGGGTAAATCTTTAAATATCTTCTATTATTATCTCCTGTTCTTCCTCAACTGTATTGGGTTTTTCGCGTTTGGGTAACTCTTCAAGAGGAACGTACATTGTAATACCGTCACTGGTTTTAAGTTGTGCTTTCCTTTTTACCACGTTAATTTCTGATAAAGTGTACTCCTTTCCATTAACAACAACCTTACTCCCCTCTTCAGGATACTGGTCTTTAATTTCAGCATAAAGTTCATGTTCATAGGCAAGACAGCATAAAAGCCTTCCGCAGGCACCTGAAATTTTAGATGAGTTTAAAGTCAAGTTTTGATCCTTTGCCATTTTAATAGTAACAGGCTGTAGTTCATACTTAACAGAGTTACAGCAGAATGGCCTTCCACAAACTCCAATACCCTGAACTATCTTGGCTTCGTCCCTTGCCCCTATCTGTCTTAACTCTATTCGTTTTTTGAAAACAGAAGCAAGGTCTTTTACCAGTTCCCTAAAATCGACCCTCTCATCTGCCGTGAAATTGAAAAGAACCTTATTATCATCCAGGAAGTAATGGACGCTGACGAGCTTCATATCCAATTTGTGCTTCTTTATCTTTTCCAGAGCAATATTAAATGCCTCTTTTGCCCTCTCTTCGTTTTTCTTTTTTTTCTTAAAATCCTCATCTGTACAGATTCTAAGAAACTTTCTGATTTGAACGCCATTATGCTCAGACTTTACTTCTCCCAAAACTGCAGCAATTTCAGGTCCATTATCCGTTTCTATAACAACACTCTGGTATCGAAGAAGCCTGATATTATCAACTTCTGTAAAACATATTTCATGGTTATACAGTAGTTTCAGCGCATAAAGTTTTTTTTCTTTTACTTCTTTAACACTTTCTGTGGCTCCTAAGCCATTTATTTCTTCTCTATTTGAGTCTTCTATTGTATTTTTTATGCATTTTGTACCTTCTATAACTTTAGATATATGATCGTTTAATTTTTCATCCATCTTTCTATCCGTCCTGTTTTCTTCTCTATTTTTCAATATATTCTATTATTCTGTAAGTTTATAGCTTTATTCATATAAATCATGGTCTGGCAAAGCTATATCTTTCTCTTTTGCATCAACTATTCTCCGTTGTATTTAATAACAGTATTTTATGTTTAATTAAAATTACAAAATATTTATGAATACTTAATCCTAAATTTTTATAGGTATAAAATAAATAGACAAAGTAAGATTTTTATCATTATCCAAAAAGTCTACTAACCTATTTATATAAATCTATTAAGAGCCCTCTAATTTCATCCAATTTTGACATTAAATCAATATTCTTAATCTGGTCAGACATAATAAGGTCTGATAGAGCCTTCAACCTATCATCCACTATTCGTGCAAGAGTGTATATTTTCTGTCTAAACTTTCCTCCAGTATAGTGTTCAATCCTCACCATATTATCAGTTACATGTTTTAAGAATTGCCTTATCATGGATTTATACTTCTTGAGCTCTGCTAGAGTAGGGTTTTTCGCAAATCTCTCTCCCTGTTCTGTAATCTCATCTATTAGTTTATCAAACTCCAATTTGCACTCTTCAAGCTCCTGATTTTGAAGTTCATCATAAAAACTGCTATGCACAACATTTACCCTTTCGGTAATATTCTTTTTAGTCTTCTTCTTTGTAAGATGTATGCTCTTTTTCTCCTTAATTGTTTTCTCAAGTTCTATCATTTTTCTATCCCTCCCCTATTAAAAACCTCTTTAACAATATCATAAATAAGGTTATTAATCCCGAGTATATCACCTCTACCGTCAATAACTCGAAACATTTCACCATATTTTTTTGCAAGAAGAAGATATCCCTCTCTAACCCTGTTTTGAAACTCAAGTCCTTCCATCTCTATTCTATCACCCTCTAATGATCCAAACTTTTTAGAAGATTCATTTTTCGCAAGGGATAGCCTTTCTTCAGGTAAAACATCTATATAAAATACAAGATTCGGGAAAGTATTATCAGTAGCAAAAAGATTTAACTCTTCGAGAAAATCTATGGAAGCAACCTTTCTTGCATACCCCTGATATACAAGAGTTGAGAAAAAGTACCTTGAAGATATTACAATATCTCCGCTATTCAAAGCCGGCTTAATTACCTTATGAACATGCTGAGCCCTATCAGCAAGGAATAGGAATAACTCCGTCTTTTGAGTTAATTTGAAATCCGGATTTAAAAGAAGCTCCTTAATAACCTCTCCTTCTTTTGTAGCTCCGGGTTCCTCCGTCAAGGTACAACTATATCCCTCAGTTACAAGCCTTTCGTAGAGTATATTTGCTTGTGTGGTTTTTCCGGAACCATCTACCCCTTCAAAAACTATAAAAAAACCATTTTCTATAGCCATATTTAATCCTAATAGTAATAATCGGTAGAATAACTTTGGTATTAATCAAAATAAGCTTTTAGGTAAGGTGTTATGGGAGTGTATTTGCAGAATACCAGATGAAGCACAGTTCTATACTTTTTGCTCTGTTTTTACGTTTTTTTTCTGGATAAAATCGCTTTCTAAATCTTTTTTCAACTTTTTAGAATCATCCTTAAAACCTATAGAGTTATCAATTGATGTTTTATCTTTACTCTCTATTGAATCTTTAATCTTATTATTTTCATCAGAAACCTGATTTATATACAGGTTATTCTTTTTATAAAACTCTCCACCGGTAAAGAATTCTTCAATAAACATCCTCTTCACAGTTTCAAACTTGTTTCTATCCTCTATTATTTCACAGGTTCCCTCAAATAATACCCCCTCTTCAATAACTATTCTTGGAGTTTTTATATTTCCTATGAGTTCACCAGTGGATAATAAAATTACTCTCTCTGTGGCAAAGATATCTCCCGTTACCTTACCACCAATCACAACAGTTCCTGCAAAAATCTGGCATTCAGCAATACCATTTTTCCCTATTAACACCTTGCCCTTTGTCCTAACCTTGCCATGGAACTCGCCATCTATTCTTAGAAGTCCATTTAAATCGAACTCACCGGATAAACGAGTCCCTTCTCCTATAATGCTGTTTACAAAAGCCTCTTCTTCTCTATATTCAATTTTTTCTGCCATAATTACCTTGTAAACTATTCGTTTGCCTTATTTATTTCTATTATTAAAAATATAACTAAATATCCATTACAAACAAACATATTATTTAAGGTTTTATGTATTAAAATTAGGTCGAATTTTGGCTCTTTAAACAAAATAAATACTTAATTTCTGTATATTTTTAATTGTAATATCCCTTTTAAAAATATGAATGTAAAATTCGACAGCGATCATAGCCTTTTATTATTGATAATTCAATAAATATCAAAAATCATTAAATAGCGAATGTCTCGAATCACCTCAGGGATGAAAAATAGACAAATTTGTTTTTTTATTATAATTAATACGTACTCGCTTTTGTATAATAAGTTCTAACCGGATCTAAAATGATCTATTTGAGAAA
>QNBN01000129.1 GCA_003645695.1 Spirochaetota bacterium
GGGGCATTCTTCCGCGCCTTAGAACTTGTGGATTTCACTATTTCTGATTCAAGGAATAAAAAAGGAGGCAGGCTTAAAGAGCTTTGCCGGTTGAGGGAAGTCTTGGCGGATTATTTCTTTGGTAATAATCAATACAATTCCAGCGAGGATTCCTGGCACAAGTATTTCTTCGCTTTTACCTGGGCAGTGAGGAGAAAGACTTAAGGTCTCTTCTCATGTGGGACGTCGAACGTCCCACATAAATTAATATGAGGATTCATTCTCTGGATAGGATTGTCTCAGTCAAAGAATTCCTATTTCTTAAAAAATAATATCTATGGAAAAAGTATTAAATAGTTCAGCCCTAAGATTTCCTAATGCCTGTATTGAAATAAAGACCAATCATCTTCAGTACTACCGGTATTTAAAGTCATACTTTAAAGATATCGAGGATGGAGGATGTAAAGACTTTGATATTGAAGTAGAAGCTTATTGGGAAAGTTCTAAATCTCTATGGAAAGAGCATCTTTTAAAGTTGAAAACAAACAGCGATTTCTTACAGATTGGAGGAAATACATTTGTAAATAATAGGAGAATTATTACTGTCAGAAAAATAATGAGGAAGATAAAAGTGGTATATGACTTTAGTTTCTACAACAAAAAGATACAGCTTAAGGTTTTTATATTAAATAAGCCGGTTAAGAACTTCATAAAATACAGGTTGATGAGTAGTAATGAAGAAGAGATATTTTTTGAGCTGACCTATCCTTTGTTATATTATCCTCTATTTTGGTTCTTGGAGAATATGCATGGTATGTATACTCTACATGCTTCTGTTGTTACATATAAAGGTAAAGCTGTTGTTTTATGCGGGTTGGAGGGGATAGGTAAAACAAGTTTAGCCCTTTCTTTGTTGGAATCCGGAGGAAAGTTCATCTCGGATAACCTTATATTTTATGACAAAGAATATGTTTATCCCTGTTATGAGTTAGTAAGGATAAATAAAAGTGATGGGATAGATAAATGGCAGAACAAAATTAATAGAGTTGACAGCTTAAACGGCTGTAAAGGGTTTTATCGGATTAATCCCGGTGATGCTATAAATAAAGTTAAACCGGGCATTTTCATTTTTCCCTGCTTTAGTTCGTCTTTTAAGGAGGAGCTTTTAAGTTTAGAAGATACTGTCGGAAAGGCTGTTGATTTAAGCCGTATACCTCCAGAGATTGGGAATTACAGCGAATACCATACTTTATATAATATTTTGTTGTCTTTGCGTAATCCCTCTGACTTAAGATACAGCACTTTGGCTGATTTGCTTAAAGGGACAAAGATCTACAGAATCGGTATGTGCAAGTCTTCGGGGTTAAATAGTAATGCGCAAAGAGTAAAAGAAATTATAAGCAATACCTAATGCCTTATGTTATTCGTTCCATAAAATCTAAATTCTCCCGCTATTTCAACACATATGCCCCTTTCTGGAGGAACAAAGAAGTTGGCCTTTACGGTAACTTTGGCCATGGTGATGTTGGAGATGACGCCTCATTCATTGCGGCTCAGGATTTATTGGATATTAACCTTATGCCATTGTCTAAAAGGTGTTACGCTTTCAATCCCAGTCGGTTGAAAGCTTTGTTGATAGGCGGAGGAGGTATCTTACGCTGGGAATCTCCCTATATACCCCGAAGAATTCTGACAAAGAAAAAATGGAATTTTCCGGTGATTCTTTTTTCCGCGGGGCTCAATTGTGATTATAATAAAAAATTTACCCAAGAAACTGAAGATAAGATAAAAAAGCTGTGTTCTGTGTGTGATTATATTACTGCCAGAGACAAGCTTTCTCAGGAATTCTTTAATAGTTTAGGGTTTGACAAAGTCAGTATTATGCCGGACTTGGAACTTGTGTTAAAAGAAAAACCAATTGATGCTGATTTCAGAAAGAAAGGACTAAACGTAGGCATTGTTTTAACCCCGCATTCGGAATTCAATTCAGCTGATTTTAAGAATATTGTGGAAGTTTTCTCTGAGTTTACAAACTATTTGCTGGATAGGGGAAACAATGTTATTTATATCCCTTTCGAACAGAGCGTTTCGGAGAATACAAAAGAAAATGAAATGATCCAGGAAATAGTTAAAAGCGCAAAATATAAAGATAAAGTCAAAGTTTTAGAAGGAAATTACGGGCCTAAAGAAATTCTCTTAGTGATTAAAAAGAACTGTGATGTTATGGCGTGTATGAGGCTGCACAGCGCTATATTTTCAACAAATGCCGGTATACCTTTCTTCTGTATATCGTATAATTTGACTCATAAAGGTTTTTTGGAAATGCTGGATGTCCAGGATTTGGATATACCTTTTTTTAAAGAGTTTTCTTTTGAGGCGGTAAAAAGTAAGTTTGAGTATATACTGGCGAACTATGATTTAATTAAGTCTAAACTGATAGAGAAAAGAGATTATTTGCGCGGGCTTATATATAAAGAAGCAGGACAGATAAAGAATTTTTTAGAGAAAAAGAATAATCGTATAGTCGATTAACTCTAAGACGTGAAGGCGCTATCGCTGAAAAAGCGGGCTTTAAGGAGTGAGTAGATACGATCTGTCGGAGTTTTGTTCTTTAAGTGATTGTTGGGACAACCCAGTTGCTGAAAGTTTTTTCACGCATTGAAGGTAGAGTGTGTCCGCAAAAGAATTTTTAGAAATCGCGAAGAAGCTAAAAGGATTATTTTCGCGTGGATTGAAACACGCTACAATCGCACCAGACGACATTCAACACTGGATTACTTAAGTCTTTTTGAGTACGAAAGGCGGGACAGAGAAATTTTTAATAACGTTTACTAAAAAGGGGAAGATCAACATGATTGGTATTTGTTTAAGACCTTGGCAGGAAGCACCTAAGGAATATTTAAACTAAAAATGAAAAAAATATGCGTTTATGCCCATTATAATAGTGAAAATAAAATTGCTCCTTATGTTTTATATTGTTTGGATAAAATGAGAGAAGAAGGCATCAGAATATTATTTGTATCGGCTTCTAGATTAAGTTTAATTAATGAATCAAGACTTTCTAATGTGGTTGAGAAGATAATTTATGTGCCCAATATCGGTTGCGATTTTTATATGTGGGAGGCTGGAATAGAATACTTATCCAATAAAATTTTAGAAATTGACAGTTTGATTCTACTTAATTCAAGTGTTTTGGGCCCGATTTTCAGTCTGCAAGATTTTTTTAAGAAAATGGATATAAAAAATTTAGACTTTTGGGGAATATCTGATAGTTATGAAATTAGGTATCATGTTCAAAGTTATTTTCTTGTTTTTAATAGAAAAGTAATTAATTCTGAGGTTTTTAGAGATTATTGGAGTAATTTGGTTCCTCTACATAAGGATGATGTAATTAGAATTTATGAGGTTCAATTATCAAAGTATTTTAATGAAAGGGGATTTACGAGTGATGTTTATTATCACGCTCGAGACAAATCTAACCCAACTCTTTGTCATCCGATCGAGATGTTTAAAGCTAAAGTTCCTTTTGTTAAAATTCAATTACTTCGAGATAATCCCTGTAAAATTAAATTAGAAGAAATTGTTAATTATATAAAAAAAAATGGTAATATTAATATTGACGTATTGAATCCGTATTCTGAGGTAAAATTAAATAGTTTTGATAGAAGGGTAAAAAGAATGCTTTCTTTTTTTAACTTTAAAAGGGGTAAGTATAATGCTTAAGAAAATGTTATTAAGCTATGGTTTTAAATGGCCTTATCCGCCAATCGGGATTCAATGTGTGAAGGCTTTGAAAAGATTCGGAATTAAAGTTTATAAATTTAATGCTTGTATAGAAAGCCCCTTCTTTAAGAAGATTAATAAAAGATTGAAAAAAATGAGTAGATCTATTAGGTGGATCGAGCATAAAGAAAGAATTAATAGAAAATTAATAAGTACAGTAAGGAAGTTAAAGCCAGACATTGTCTTAGATATTGGAGGCAGATTTCTATACCCCGAAACTTTGAAGAAAATCAAAGATATCTATCCTAAAATTAAATTATGTTTATGGGCAACAGAAGGTGCAAGGGATATTATTGAGAAAGATTTTGTTAATGAGGTCAGGTTTTATGATTATCTCTTTTGTACATCAGTTTATGTAGTGGAAGAATTTAAAAAAATAAAAGTGAAAAAAGTCCGTTACCTCCCCTTTGGAACAGATATAGATTTCTATAGAAAGATAAAATTATCAAAGCATGATTTGAAAAAGTATTCATGTGATATAGGATTTCTTGGAGCTTGTGAGTCAAATAGAGAAAAAGTTCTATCTCAGCTCTCAGAGTATAATTTAGCAGTATGGGGAACAGAGTGGGATAAATTGAATAATAGAAATATCTTAAAGCATATCAAAGGAAGTAGCGGATTGTATGGGAGAAATGTGGTTAAGTTCTATAATGCCGCCAAGATAAATATTAATATAAATCGTGAAAGGTATAATTTATATCCTTCAGGAATGAATCTCAGATTATTTGATATTTCTGCCTGCCATGCCTTTTTAATTACACAATATGTAGAAGAAATATCTTCAGCATTTAAGATAGGCAGCGAGATAGAAATTTTTCATAATGTAGAGGAATTGAAAGAAAAGATAAAATTTTATTTAAGTCACGAAGATAAAAGAGAACTAATAGCAGAAAATAGTTATAGAAAGATTTATCAAGCGCATACTTGGAAGCAACGAATGCAAGAAATGCTTTCTTATCTTAATTGTTAGATATTTCTATAGAAAATAAGCAGTTATCAAAATAATTAAGGTTAGTTATCAAAAAAAGTGGAATATTATTATGATATCTGTATTTAGACTATCTTATGGTAAGGAAGAATTGGAGGCAATAAAAGAAGTTTTAGCTTCTATGTGGATAGGACTTGGTCCAAAGACTCAGGAATTTGAGGAAAAATTCGCTAATTATATCGGCACAAAATATGCTGTTGTCTTAAATTCAACTGCTTTACATTTAGCTTTAAAAGTAATAGGTATTGAAGGAAAAGAGGTTATAACCACTTCTATTACCTTCATTTCTACTAACCATGCTATTCTTTATAATAATGGTATTACTGTATTTGCGAATGTTTATCCTGATACTTTGAATGCGTAAGCTAATCCACCGACTTTAGTCGGTGGTGGGGCGTAGGGGCGGAGACCCCACCCCAACGGTTGTCCACCGACAAAGTCGGTGGTAATTCACTGGTTATCTTTAAAAAAGAGGAATATCTACAGGGGGTACGCTATATTCCTAATTTTCATTATAAAATGTATAAAAATTTTAAAGCAGATTGTCCAATTGCAGATAGGATATGGAAAAGACTTCTAACTTTACCACTTTATCCTGATTTAAAAATTTCTGAGCAAAATAAAATTATCAATATAAAGGGATTTATAAAAAATGAGTTGTGATATTATAATTCCAGTATGGAATAAAAAAGATATAACCGAAAAAAGTATAAAAAGCATCATCCAAAATACTTATCATTCTTACAAGCTTATTATAATCGATAACGGCAGTGAGGAATTTACGGAAAACTACTTACAGAGTTTGAAAAATAATAAGGGGCTTCAACTTGATTTAATCAGAAATGAAAAGAATCTTGGTTTTACTAAGGCTGTAAATCAAGGCATAAAAAAGTCTAAAGGAGAGTATGTTTGTGTATTAAATAATGATGCGCTTCCAATGGATGGTTGGCTTACGGAAATGATTAATGTAGCTGAATCTTCTTCGGAAATCGGCTTAGTTAATCCGAGAAGCAATACTCTTGGTCATAAACCTGTAAAGAATGAATTACTAAAAGATTACGTTGAAAGATTAAAAAATGATAATAAGGGACAATGGGTTGAAATCGGTAGTGCAATAGGTTTTTGTATGCTTATAAAACGAGCAGTAATTGATAAAATTGGTTATTTAAATGAAATATATAGTCCAGGATATTTTGATGATACCGAATATTCTTTAAGGGCAAAAAGGGCTGGATATAAATCTGTAGTGGCAAAAGGTGCTTATGTTTACCATAAAGAACATTCTACATTTAAAGCTAAGAATTTAGAGAAGTATTTTGGAAGAAATCAAGAAATCTTTTATAAAGAATTTAGCAAACCTAGGAGGATTTTGTATGTTTTAACAAAAGAAAATAAGGAATATTTTAAAAAATTGAAAGAAGAAATCTATAACTTAGCCCAGGAGCGTAACTGGATTAAAATTTTTATAAAAGGCTCTCTCTCCCAATTGGATTTAGTTAAACATGGTCATATAAAAGTTATTCTAATCTCTCCTATATTTTTTAAAATTCACTCTATTTTTAATATTTTGGTAAAAAAGAAAAAATTTACTCAAATTTATGTTGATGATAAAAAGTTATTTAATATTTTAAATAACTTAAGAAGATCTCATAAGGCGAATATAGAAATGATAAAAAGTCTGTGAAAATTACAGATTCTAAAATAACTAAGAAGAGGGTTCTGAAAAATACTTCAGAGACCTTTTGATTACAGAGATTCGGAAAGATTACAGAGATTTCTGAATTTCTTCAGAAATCTCAAGAAAGAATTGATTAAGAAATATAATAATTACACGACTTTGTTAAAAATTAGTTATAGAGGGAATTATTCTTGAAGCATTGAAACTTAATATCAGCAAAATAGAGAGAAGTTTCGAGGGAGCTTTTTGACAAATAGGCGGAAGAGCTAAATTGGATAAGCTTATAGAGAGCAAGTTTGTAGTCGTTAAAAGTTGAGGGTGAATAATTCAAAACTTTGGTAAGACAGCCATTTAGTTTAATCCAGTAGATGAGGCTGAATACAAGGAAGCATAGTATCCAATAGCACATAATTTTTTCTTTGTGGCGAACTTGGTAATGGTTAAAGTAAAAGGTATCTTTAAGCTCTTGGAAAGTTCGTTCAATACCCCAGCGCTGCATATAAACGCCAACGGTCTTTTTGTGAGAGAGGGTTAAATCATTGGTGATTAAGATATGAGTGTGCCGAGTAAAGCTTATGATGTCCAGTTGGCGAAAATCCAATCTGAGGAAAGGTTAGTCGCTACCTCAGGACTGAACCTTGCACCTAATTCGGTAACGAATTGTCGTGAAGCCAAGGGGAAGGGATACAGAGCCGCAACGAAAGTGAAGGGATTGGGTCCCGAAATCAATCATTATCTCGGAGGTCAATACGGTTCATATAGTAGCAGACAGAACTCTTATGTCTGTAATGGACAAGGATATGAGATCCCGACGGGGTCTAAGACCGTGGCGAGGTATCAAAAGGATAACATAGGAACTTGGGAGATCCACAGTGTTCTCCAGAATAGAGTATGTGATGACAAACTTATAAATGGTAAGTTGTTGCAGGAGACACTTTGGGAGTCGGACTGGTGCATAGTAGCGAAGAAACAGGGTAATGCCTGTGGAGCAAAGGCATTGGCTAAAGGACTGTTGGGAGAGAGAAACTTTTGCTAGATACAGAACTGGATAAAGGAAGTCAACAAAACTGTATCCAAAACCTTAAACAGGAAGGTTCTTCAGAAGAGCCGTGTGAGGGAAAATCTCACGCACGGTTCTGTGATGAGGCTCATATATGCTGAGGGGACGGATTAGGGGAAGATAAATATAGGAAAGAAATCAGAGGTCAGAAGACGGAGATTAATTATGAAAGGAATAATTTTGGCCGGAGGGAGGGCTACCAGGCTGTATCCTGTTACA
>QNBN01000130.1 GCA_003645695.1 Spirochaetota bacterium
ACCACGACAGGAGAGTTTTTTACGTTTATTGAATCTCTTACAAAAAAACTAATATCCATCTTTTCTCCGTACTCTTTCATATAATCGGCAAGTTTATCCTTTTCCTCTCCGGTTACTATGAGCGTGTAGAGAGAATCAAATCCTCTTGCCTTTGGAGCTGTTCTTGCGGCAGCTACCATCAAGTTTGCAACATTTAAACAGGCTTCTAATTCGGCATCAGTGCTATTTTTTATCATAGTCTCTCCTTTCTAAAAAATGTATTCTTCATACTTATGGTTATCAATACTACTTAAATAATATTCATTGTTCTATTAAAAAACAAAATAAAATTTTTACAATAAAATTGTTCCTCAAAACTCCTGCTATTTTCAATGTAGGCAGTTTCAAAGCTTTACTGCTATATTTTAATATTTTTATTGAATTAGATTAAATCCTTCTATATATTATAGCACATATCTATGGTGCATTGTAAATTGAGTGGAATGTTGTTTTTATGAGCTTTTACTAGTTAATTTTTATAAGATTAAATTTAATAGTCTTAATATAGAAAACGATTTTTGTTCTTTTAAGTAGAGCAACGAAATATGGTTTTATTTTAGAAGGTTTAAAGGTTTGATGGTGAAGTGCCTTTTTTAAGCGAAGCGATAATATGTGGAAGATCTCTATTGTTTTGAATAAAGAGACGAAATCATATATAGAAAATCAAAGAATTATCTTCCTGATTAATCAAGGAAAGAAATGGAATTAATCTACTTTTTTATAATGAACTCAGTAGGCAAGTGGACTTTCAATCATAATAATAACCATACTTTACCTATTTGTTTTATACCCATAAAAAGTTAGGATTAAGTATCCAAAGTTATTTAATAATTTTAATTAAACACAAAATACTGTTAATAAAGACAAAGAGAATGCTGGTATAAAAGAGAAAGAGATAGCTTTGCCAGACCATGATTTTTATAAATAAAACCTTAGTTAATTCTAATTTTTTAATATGCGAATAGATAGGTAAATTTGGCTTTTAATTATATTCTGAGGTCTATATGACCATTTATATAAATTATAAGTAATAGATCGGGAGCTATAAGGTGGCGAAAATAGAGCTAATTTTCAAAAATGACAAGGTATCTATTAATGAAGGCAGTGCAATAAAAGATATTATCGATGATCTGCCGGTGAGTAAAAATAGGTTAATTGCAATTTACATAAGCAATAGAATATACGATTTTCATACTCCCATTGACAGGGGAGGAATGGTTTTACCCGTATACATGGATGATCCTAAGGGATTGGAAATTCTGAGGCACAGTACTTCTCATGTAATGGCACAGGCTGTAAAGCATCTTTTTACTGATGTCAAACTTGCTATAGGTCCTGCGATAAAAGACGGATTTTACTATGATTTTGATTTTTCAGATAAGCTGACCTCTGACGATCTCCCAAAGATTGAAGAAGAAATGAAGAAGATTATAGATGAAGATCAGAGTTTCGAAAGGTATACAATGTCCCGATCTGAGGCTATTGATTACTTTAAGAAGAAAGGAGAGGTATATAAGGTAGAGCTTATAGAAACTCTCGAAGAAGGGGAGGAAATATCATTTTACAAGAATGGTGATTTCGTAGATCTGTGCCGCGGACCTCATCTACCATCAACAAGCTATATTAAAGCTTTCAAACTTCTCAATGTTGCTGGTGCTTACTGGCATGGAGATGAGAGAAATCCAATGCTCACAAGAATTTACGGTACCGCATTTTTTGATAAGAAAGATTTAAAAAAGTACCTTTATATGATTGAGGAGGCAAAGAAAAGGGATCATCGTAAATTGGGAAAAGAACTTGATCTGTTTTCCTTTCATGATGAAGGTCCGGGTTTTCCATTTTGGTTGCCCAATGGGATAGTAATAAAAAATACACTCCTCGACTACTGGAGAGAAGAACACCGAAATGCTGGATATGTTGAGGTTCAAACACCTGTTTTACTAAAGAAAGATCTGTGGGTTAAATCAGGCCACTGGGATAATTACCGGGAAAATATGTATATTACGGAGATTGATGATTATCCTTTTGCAATTAAACCGATGAACTGCCCGGGTGGTATGCTTATCTATAAAGAAAAGATTCATTCCTATAGAGATTTACCCATGAGGGTTGCAGAAGTTGGCCATGTCCATCGACACGAGAAGTCTGGTGTACTTCAGGGGCTTTTCAGGGTTAGGGCCTTTACACAGGATGATGCGCATATTTTTATGTTACCCTCACAAATCGAAGAAGAAATAATTGGAGTTATAGAGCTGACCGATAGAATTTATTCGAAATTTGGGTTTAATTACACTCTCGAACTATCAACGAGGCCTGAAAAATCAATCGGTACCGACGAACAATGGGATATTACCACAAGGGGTTTAGAGAATGCTTTAATCAAAGTCGGCAAGAAGTATAGCGTAAGTCCGGGAGAAGGTGCTTTTTATGGGCCCAAAATAGATTTTCATCTTGAGGATTGTCTTGGAAGGCTCCATCAGTGTGCAACTATACAGGTTGATATGTCACTTCCTGAGAGGTTTGATCTTACCTATATTGACAGTGATGGAACTGAAAAGAGACCTGTTGTAATTCATAGAGCTATTCTTGGCAGTCTTGAGAGATTTATTGGTATCCTTGTTGAACACTATGGTGGTAGGTTCCCGGTCTGGCTATCACCTGTACAAGTTGTTATTATGCCCATTACTGAAAGGCACATTGATGCTTCAAAGGATATTTATAATAGTATGTTTCGTGCTGGATTAAGGGTGGAGCTGGATTCAAGAAATGAAAAACTTGGATATAAAATGAGAGAGGCCGAATTAAAAAAGGTACCATACATTGTGGTAGTAGGTGATAGAGAGATAGAGAATAAAACTATATCTGTTAGAAAAAGCGGTAAAAAGGATCTGGGATCTTTTACTGTTAATGATTTTATCAATCGTGTTTCGGATGAAAACATACGAAGAATTGATTACGAAAATTGAAATATCTTGATTTTTGCACTATGTTTTATTTATTTAAATAATACTCTTGATTCAAAAATTAAAATTTTAATATAGAGAGGTGGAAAAATCAGCAAACACATTAGAGTAAATAATGAAATAAGGGCAAGGGAGGTCAGGGTAATAGATCCCAATGGGAATCAGCTTGGTATAATGGATATTCAAAAAGCCAGGCAGTTAGCTGAAGATATGGGATTGGATCTAGTGGAGATATCACCTGAAGCAAAACCTCCGGTTTGCAAGATTTTGGATTTTGGAAAGTACAGGTTCGAACAATCAAAAAAAATAAAAGAAGCAAAGAAAAAGCAGAAGATTGTTCTAACCAAAGAAATCCGATTAAGGCCCAAAATAGAGGAGCATGATTATAACACAAAGTTGAAACAGGCTATAGGCTTTTTGGAAAAAGGATACAAGGTAAAACTTTCTATAAGGTTTAAGGGAAGAGAACTTGCCCATAAAGATATAGGAAGAGAAATTATAGAGAGATTTATTAATGACGTAGGCGAGTATGGAACACCGGACTTTAAGCCAAAGTTTGAAAGTAGAGTGTTTGTAACAGTTATATCGCCTAAAAAGAAGTAAAAAAATAAGATAAATACATCCTTATCTAATACAGTTTGGAGGGAAGATGCCTAAGTTAAAAACGAAGAGAGGGGCTGTCAAAAGATTTAAAATAACAGCCAATGGAAAAGTTAAAAGAAAAAAAGCGTATAAGAGCCACATTCTTACAAAAAAGAGTACCAAAAGAAAGAGGAATCTCAGGATGCCGGCTTATGTAAGTAGTGCTGAAGAAAAGAACGTAAAAAAAATGCTACCTTATGGGTAATATCTAAAAAGTATAATATAAAAGGGAGAAAATCATGCCTAGGGCAGTTTCAGGAATAGTAAAGCATAAAAGAACAAAAAAAATATTAAAAAGTGCAAAAGGTTATAGAGGGGCGAAGAGTAAGCTTTATCGAGTGGCAAAAGAGGCTGTAATGAAATCTGGTCTCTATGCATATAGGGATAGAAGAGCAAAAAAGAGAGATCTCAGAAAGCTCTGGATATCCAGAATAAATGCAGCAGCAAGACAACACGGACAATCCTATAGTCAATTCATTCATGGTTTGCAAGAATCTGGGGTAATTATAAACAGAAAGTTTTTGAGCGAAATAGCAATAAAGGATCCCCAGGCCTTTGAGAAACTCGCTGAGTTAGCTAAAAAATAGCAGGTATTTAATAATCTGGAAACCTTTCTTATTTAAAACTTATTTTCCTTAACATATTTCTATTTTTGTGATATAAGTATATTTAAAGTATTTGTGAAAATTTATAATTGATTTAATGATTTTTTTTATTAAAATTTTTAGCAACTTTGTGAATTCAAACTTTTAGCGGAGGGAAAATTATGGGAGGGGACCAATTGGCACTTTTAGAACAGAGAATACAAAAGGCAATTAGACTTATTGAAGAGTTAAAAGGTAGGGAAAAGAAGTTTGCAGAAGAGAAGAAATTACTGGAAGATAAAATAAAAGAACTTAACGGTGAATTAGAATCCAAAAATGATCTAATTGATGAACTAAAACGAAGCCAGAGATTTTTAAAAGAGAAGATTGAGGTTATCCTCGATAAACTTGAGAGCATTGAGATTTTTGAAAACACCACAGATTTTGAACTGCCGATAACAGATGATAAAGAATCCGATATTGAAGAATCTTTTAGCGAAACAAAGATAATCGAAGATGATAACGTCGTTGATCTTGAAGAGCTGAATGAGCATAACGACAAGAAGGAAGAAAAATCCTCATTAAATAGTGCTGAGTCATATCTGGGATCCAAAGCGAAAAACAATAATGATAATAAAGAATCGATCATTGTTGGTGAAAAAGTTGTAAATGATACAAAAGAAACAGAAATCGAAAAAGACCCAGCTAAACAAACTCAAGTATCCACTGAAAATCATTCATCAGAAACACCAGAATTGGATGACAGGCCATCTACTGAACCAGGGATGTTGGATAAAAACCTAAATAAAAAAGATAAAGGTTTAGAAAAAGATTTAGAAGAGGATTTAAAGATAATCGATGGCGGGAAATCACTATTTGATGAAGAGAATAAAAGTACAGAAAAACAAATTTCCAAATCCTTTGAATCCAATGAATCTACTGAATCTAATGAAGAAAAGACAGGAGAGAGTTTTCTCTTTAATACAAGAATAGCTGATAATAAATTAAAAATCAGGGATGGATGGTTTAAAAATAATCCTTTTATTTGATACAGGATGGTTTATTAATGTCAGGAGATGAATTTATCGAGTTTGAACTTCTTGGCGAGCAATTTAAGATAAAATCGGACGTTCCTCGAGATTATTTTATGAGTGTTGTTGATTATTTGCATCAGAAGCTCGATGAGATGAAAACGACGCTACCTAAGCAAAATAACGTACGCTTGCTTGTATTTGTTGCTCTTGATATAATTGATGAACTGTTTCAGATGAGAAAAGAGGGTTTAAATGAAGATGCAATAGAGAAACTTACAACACTGTCTGAGCATCTTGCATCGGTAATTGATGAAACTGATATGCATTAGCTGGTGACTTAAAAATTATTTGAATATTTTTTTGATATTTATTATATTTAGCGTGTCATAATAAAGGGCCCCTAGCTCAGCTGGTCAGAGCAGCTGACTCATAATCAGCGGGTCGCAGGTTCGAATCCTGCGGGGCCCATATTAGTTTTTCCTAAGAAAACCATAGTTTTACGTTCCACTTATCATTATCATTATTTATCCTATCATAAAATCTCCATTTCTTTATAAAATATTTTCATAAAAGACAATGCAACAGCGTTAATAAAATATCTTCTATAATAGGTTCAAAAAATGTTGTAATCCATCGTTAAAGCTACTGGTTGAAGCAAAGCGAAGTCATTGTCTTTACCTGCGATATTCTAATTGATTGATTCATGTTGTAAATAATACCCACAAAATAAAACAATTGAAACTGGTAAGTTTTATCCAGGGCAAAAATTGAAAATATAAAAAAGACTATATAAACAATAACTGCTGAATCTATTTGGTGAAATTTCTCAACAAATTATCAATCTATGGAGAGATGGAAAAAATAATGTTATGTCTCCATCAAGATAGAAAGGTATTTTAATAATTTATAGCTGCTATCTTTTTACTCAAACGATCTGTCAAATTCAGGGGTATACTCTGTAACCATTTAATATTGGTCTCGTACAATTGACTAAGAGAATCAAATAATTCTTGAATAAACAGATATTATTACTTAATTTTAAAGAGAAATTTTATAACTGAAAATTGGTAAAATTTTTTGTTGAAAAGTCTGACCGCTTAGGTTGGACTTTTATTTTTAAGAATATGTTGAACTTGAAAACTACCATAAAATAAAAATGAAAGATAAAATAAAAATTAAAAGCAGCTTCGTTAACCTACCAAATATCCTTACGATATTCAGAATTATATCCATACCGATTTTTGTGGTTTGTCTGTTTAGGTATAGTTTTACATCTTCTATAATTGCTTATGTATTATTTTTATTGGCTTCAATATCAGATTATTTTGATGGATACATTGCGAGAAAGTATAATCTAACCACTGAGTTTGGAGCATTTGTTGATCCTTTATCGGATAAACTTTTGACCGGTACAGCATTTATTTCTTTTTATTTTATCAAAGCTTTATACATTCCATTATGGATGATTGTTATAATTATTTTTAGGGAGATATTAGTAACCGTTTTCAGAATTATTGCACTTAAAAAAAATAGACCGATGAAAACTGAGTTTGCAGGTAAATTAAAAACAGCATTTCAAATGTTTACTATAAATGTAATATTGATATACCTGATAATTTATTATTATATATTAAAGAATATAGAATATTCTTTAAGTATACACACAAATATATGGAGCACGATTTTAAATGGTAAGTTAGCCGGATTGGTTTTTTATCTTCCTGCAATTTTAATATTTATATGTGCGGTACTCTCATTAATTTCTATGTCCCTATATATTGTAAAAAATAGGTATCTATTCAGCTAATAAAATCAGGATTAAAGATTGAAATATATAGTAAAATTTATCGCTACAGTTGGATTTATAGGATTCATACCGTTTGCAAGCGGTACCTTCGGTTCGCTGGTAGGTGTTGCAATATGGGTTGTTTTGTCTTCCTGGAAGTTTTATCCTCTTTTGGTTCTTCTGATGATTGCAATTGGTATTATTGCCTCTGATTATGCAGAAAAGAAGATTTTTCATAGAGATGATCCTTCTGAGGTAGTTATTGATGAAGTCGCTGGTATGCTTGTTTCATATATGTTTTTCAAGTTTACATTTGATAATAAATCCTTATTGATACTCATTCTTGGTTTTGCCATCTTTAGATTTTTTGATATATTAAAACCACAACCGATTAAGGTGATACAAAAATTGCCTGGTGGAATTGGGATTATGATTGATGATATTGTTTCAGGAATTTACACATGTCTAATCCTTAGTTTTATAGGATATCTTTTTAAAATAAAAATGATCTTTTTTTAATACTCATATTATGGTTTTATTCATAAAAATTGTGGTATTTTGTACCAGAATTTGATGTTTAATTAGAATACTAAAATATTCAAGGCCACTTAAATATAATTTTTTATAGGTATAAAACGAATAGGCAAA
>QNBN01000131.1 GCA_003645695.1 Spirochaetota bacterium
CGGAAATCCCTTCTTACCATAGGCTATTTTTCTCTGATATAAAGGGAGTAAATACAAAGGCTTACAGTAACCTGCCCATATTTTTACACCATAGTTCTCTATTTTCTCTGTAACTGTCAACTCTGCCTGGACTGCCTTAATAAAGACATCTCGGCTAATTCCAGCAATTTCTTCATTGAATTTAAATGGTTGTATATAATATACATGAGAACACCCTTCTCTAACTGGCGGAATTTTTATAGCAGAAATGTCTTTCAGTTGAGAATATATATAGTTACAATTTTTAACTCTCTGTTTCACAAATCTATCTAGCTTCTTCAACTGACATCTAGCCACAGCAGCTTCCAATTCAGTCATTCTAAAATTAAACCCTATCATATTAGAAATATCCTTTATCCTCCTATCTTTAACTACTGCTTCAGCATGGTTTCTTATAAGCCTTATCCTCTCAGCTAACTTCCTGTTATTGGTAACTACTATTCCACCCTCTCCACATTGAATATGTTTATGACAATTCAAAGAAAATACTCCTATATCTGCTAAGGTTCCTGCAAATTTATTTTTATATTTTGCATAAGGAGCTTGTGCACAATCTTCTATAATGTAAAGACCGTACTTTTTAGCTATTCTATTTATTTTTTTTACATCATAGGGTTGTCCAAAAATATCAACAACAATTATTGCCCTCGTCTTAGAAGAAATAACTTTCTCCACAGCCTCAGAATCCAAACAGAAGTATTCTTCCTCTATATCAGCAAATACAGGAATGGCATTAAATATAAGAGGTGCTGTTGCAGAAGCACTCATTGTGTAAGGAGAAACTATTATTTCATCTCCAGGCTCAACACCAATTGCTCCGACTGCGCAATATAATCCTGAAGTACAAGAATTAACCGCTATAGCGTATTTTACTCCAAAATACTCTGCCCATTCTTTTTCCAAAGATTGGACTTCTTTGCCCCCATAAAAATTAGGATGCCAACTCCCGAGAAAATTAGATAAGATTCCTGAATCTATAACCCTCCCTACCGCCAACTTCTCTTCACTTCCGACTGTCTTATAAAACGGAAACTTTTTCCTTCGAACAGGTTTGCCTCCCAAAATCGCCAGTTTAGCCATAAATTCCCTCTCTTATTATTTTATCAAATAGTTTTTCACAAAACTTATCTTTTGGCAACCGATATCTTTTCTGCCTCTTCAAAACTTTCCGTACAAAATTTTCATCGGTCAAAAGGTTTTCAATTGTATTTCTATATTCATAAAAATAATTACAAGATTGACAAAAACCTGCAGATTTCATAAAAGGTATCCCTTCAAAATCTATTCCATTGTGTAAAAAAGAGGACACCTGTTTTCCCATTAATAAGGCTTCAAGTAAGGGTGTAGTGTTCATCCCCCAGATATAATCTGAAATACTTATCAATTCCTGAACATTATATTCCTTCTTGACAAACACAATCCTACAATAGTTTCTTAAAAAATCAGATATTTTTTTATATCTCCTGTATATCAACTCCTTTTCTCCATTAGGATGAAACTTTATTATCAAATTGAAATTCTTTTTGTACTTTTTGCAAACATTACCTATTTCTTTACATATATGGTTAAAAATCTTAAATTGGTCAAATCTAACATATCCATCCAAAGGTTCAGCAAGAAAAAGTATTGTTCTCCATAAAGGAACCAAATCATACTTCTTCATCAATTCCTCTCTCGAAGCTGAAACAATCCTTCTCTCTTTTAATCTGCACAAATAGGGATGCCCTCCAATTATTATCTTAACCCTCCCGTTAAACAGCTTTTCACAAATATCAGCAGAATATTCATCAATTACCACTACATAATCAGGGAGAACTAACTTTCCATTAAGTTGAAATCTTTCCTTAAAGGATGTCCACCAGTCTATAACGCTTAAAACCTGTATACCCAATTTCTTTGCTTCCCTTATAAATTTTACTTCTAACCTATCCTTCAAACTGGTTCCGGTTATCACAAATGATGGCTGAAAATCCAGTATCTCCTGCCTTATTCTTGCAAAAGTTGTTGTGGGGAAAGGTTTAAAATCTATCCTATGTTTCTTTAATAATGTCTCAGCAGGCCCCCTAGCAATAAATCTAAAGTGGACAGAATTCTGTTCCAAAAATTGTGCAAAAAGTATCAACAATTGTGTAGCTCCTGGATCTCGAGCTATAAGCAGAATATTCTTCATTTTTTTTCAATAGCTTCCTTAATCCTCTGCAAGTTCTTTTCTCGTTCTAAAAACTCATAGGTTAACTTTTTATGTTTAACTAACCCAACCGTATACACCACTACGTTATATAGACTCTTCCTTATAGTAGGGGGAATAACTATTCTCTGAGTAAGCACCTTATAACCTGGGATTTCTTTTAACACTGCTGGATAGAAAATTATTATTTCACTAGTATCATGCATATAAACTTTCCCTTTTTCAAAAAACAATTCCAGCTCTAACGCTGCATAACTTTCCTTCTCTTTATTTTTAAAAATAAGTTCTCCCCCTGTTGTGGAGCTAAGGATAAAACCATTTTTCAACCTGCTTTTAAAAATCACCTTTATTCCCCAGAAATCAATTAGATCTATAAGGTGTATACCATTATCTCTAAATCTCCCATAATATACACCAAAACCAAATAAAAATTTACCCATTTTATTCTCTACAATACTTTTGACCTTTTTAAAACCATTATCAAAACGGCGTAAATAATTGATAATAATACATGCCCTTTTCTTCTTTGCTATTTTTATTATCTCCTGTAATTCCCACATCGTGCTGACCAAAGGTTTCTCTGCTAAGATATATTTCACCGATGTGTGCTGGAGTATATATTTAAGTACCTTATAGTGTGTGTCACAAGGAGTACAAACACTCACTACATCTAAGTCCTCTCTGGAAAGCATCTCTTCATAATCTACATATGGAATAACTCCTCTATATCGCTTTGCTAATCCCTTTGCTTTTTTTAAACTTATATCTGCACAAGCTACTAACTTTACATCTTTATTGAAATAGTAAGATTTCGCATGGGTGTTAAAGTTATCATCTTTTAAATTATCCCATTCCCATGCAATCTTTCCACACCCTATAATTCCAGCTCTAATCATCTATCTTTCCTTTCTTGTACTGTTCCAAAAACTTCTGTCCCTCCCCATTCAGAAATTCTATTATTTCCTCTATATCAAAATTCTCATTCTTGGGATACAAATATTTGTAGATAATCTTTAAGAATTTCAAATCCAATTCTGTATCTAATGCCAACCTAATATCAGGACGATTATATTTCTTGGGGGCTGGATAATGATATATCCTGAATATTTCTGGATGTCTAGAGATAAAATAATTCACATGTTCAAAATTGTTAGGATCTTCACAAAAAGGATAGGTCTTTGCCATTTCATAACTTTTGGAAAGTGCTTTGAAAGACACAACCTGTAAATCTATGCCTATCGGATAAGTATCTATTATACAATTGCTCACCATATCATATTCATTTTCTAAAAAGAACTTTACTCCTTCATCAATAAGCTTTGGAGAAATACAAAGACAATCTCCTGTAACCAAAACAAGTATATCAGCCTTATATATTTCCCCTGCCCCAACTACTCTCCCTAAGACATCTTCTTCGCTTCCTCTAAAAACCTTCGCCCCAAACCTTTCTGCTATCTCTACTAAAATATTATCCTTCTGGTCTACAGTGGTAGCTACAACAATATCATCTAAATATCTGCTCCTCTTCAAACGCTCTATTACTGCTCCCAAAGCAGGTAATCCTGGGTATATTTCCATTCCCATTTTTCCAGGCAATCTTGTAGAACCCATTCTTGCTTCTATTGTAGTAATAATTTTCTCCATAACCTCCTCAATTTATAAAGTGTATTTTCTAAACAAATCTTACTCCTCCAGAAACAGTTCATCCGTTTTCTAATATGGCTATCTCCATCTGTGTAATACAGCTTTTGTCTTATATATCCGAAACCCATTATTTATATAAAAATTTAAAGCAGGTATATTACGTGACTGGGTCCCCGTTATTACCTCATAATTATTATCTCTCACAACATATGCAATCAGTTGGCTACCAATTCCTTTGCCCCGATACTCTGGTAATACTGCCATAAATGAAATAACGGCGATACCCTCCTGACGAGTAGATAAGATTACGCCGACAGCCTTTTCACCTAAATAGGTCACATACATCTTTCTATTTTCATTTGGTAAGAAATTTCGTAAATATGAGATCCATAACTCATTCGCTTTTCCAGATGCTATGTTCGGGTCCATATGAAAACGTGTCAAGTGAAATGCTGAACCTAACTCTAAATATGGGAGGCCTGTATTAACCTTTACACTTTTAACAACACAGTCTATATTCCTGCAATAATTAATAATCTCGCTATATTTAATATGGAACTTTAGAGAAACTTCAACATCTATAAAGACAAAACCCTTCTTTTGCAAATCAAATATAAAATCTACATCACCCATATCAACCTTGGCTGTAATAAAACTTTTCCCAATACTATCAATCGTTAGAATATCCTCTCTACCCTCTATTAAATAAGAGGGCCGGCCAAAAAACTTTGTATCCCATTCTAAATATTTCATACTATCTCCTTAACTGCTTTGATAAATTCCAAAATCTTTGGTTTCAATATATTTCTCCCCGAAAATATATCACTATAATTCAAAACAGAATCTGCTAGGGCCCTTTCATCAAAATCAATATATCCAATATACCTAGCAACTCCTATACTCTGAAAAAACTTACATCTTGCAATCTGGTGAGGATAGGTCGCAATTACTACAAGGGGGGTATTTGTAAAAACCACCTCACTGCTTATTAATCCCCCTGTTGAAATCACAACTTTAGCAGATAGATATTCTGAAAGCATATCAATTACATTCTCTTTTACCTCAATTTTAGCTGGTAAAATAGAAATAAGTTCCTGCTTCCACTTATATCCAGGACCTATTATAACCTTTATATCCGGCACTCCAATCTGCATCAACAATCTTACAACTTTCATAGTAAGATTTCTTTCATCATTTCCACCCATCGCAACTAAAACATATTTTCTTTCTATCTCACCCCTAGGAACATCTAAAAATGCTTTACTCAAGATAACATATTCTGGTCCTAAAAAGAATTGCGTCTGTGGGAAAGAAGAAAAATCATACAAATCTTCTGCATTTGGCATCCAATTTAGCACTATAGAAGACTCTCTTAAAGGATATCCATAGAAATCAATAGAAATCCGTTTAACTGTGCTTTCTAATCTATCGTATTCATTTAATTTACGTTCTGTTATCTCCAGCACAATAATTCCTATCTTTTTCTCCTCAATAAAATTATCAATGAAGGTAATTTCATCTGTAAATTCTATTTTCGGATCTATAAGTACCGCGTTATCTTTCATTCCTCTCACAGAAAATATATTGACTGCAGAAGGATATTTTTTTGCAATAAAAAAACACTCATATTCTGGAGCAAAATATTCAGATAGATTTATTAAAGATATCAGGTCTCCTGAACCTATCCCATAATTAGCATCGGCCCTAAATAATATTTTCTTCTTATTATTCATAACAGAAATCTCCCCAAAAAATAGGCATCCACGCTTTCAAATCTCTTGAAGCAATTATCTTTTTTGAATAAAAAAGATAGATAAATTTTGGTTCTATTCCTCTTTTTAACTTTCCAGGACGCAATATTTCTACATCACGTCTGTAAATTCTTTCACCTTTTTTAATATCTCTATTGATAAACAAACACGGAAAACAAAACTCTCTTAAATACCTCTCATGGTCAAATACTTTCCTTTCCGAGGTACCGTATATCTTTTGATTAATCTGTATCCGAGAAACTTTTTCTGCCTTTCTAATATCTGAAACCATCTGCCTAAGTTCAGTAGGCTCAAGAGCAAAAAAGTGATCAGGCCCTAACATATTTTTATTCAAAGTGATATGTTTTTCAATCACCTTTGCACCCAAATATACCGCTTGAACAGCAGCAGTAGATACTTCAGCAGTATGGTCAGAATATCCTATTCTATTGTTAGGAAATGCATACTTAAGTGTTTCTATTACTCCAAGATTACATTCTTCTAACTCTGTAGGATATTTCATAGAACAGTGAAGGATACTTAAATTATTATGATATCTATTAATAGTATTTACCGCTTCTTCTATTTCTCCTAAAGTGGTGCCTCCTGTGGATAAAAATATGGGTATTTTATATTTTGCGCAATATTCTATTAAAGGAATATTCGTCACACAAGAAGAGGGTAATTTAATCATTCTCATCCCCTTTTTTATCAGGAATTTAACTCCTTCTTTATCAAATACTGAAGACAAAAAATCTATTTTCTGTCTTCTACAATAGTCCATAAGTTTTTCAATCCATAAAGAAGGAAGTTCAAATGATTTAACTGCATTATAAATATCATAACTATATCTTTTATTGTTATCCTGCCAATCCAGTTTCCCTGCAGTTCGGGGATATAGACGTTTTGCCCTGAAAAATTGAAACTTTACACAATTACAACCTGCATCTACTGCAGCATCAATCAGTTTATAACAATTCTCCAAAGACCCATTATGATTTATACCTATTTCTGCAATAATATATACCTTTCCTTTCATCAATTTTAGCGTTTATGAAAAACTTCTCTAAATCTGCATCGCCTAAGAATTTCCTGTAAGATATACCTTACAATCAGCCTAATTGGACGGTATTAACCTTCCTACCATGGTCAAGCTTCTACCAAGATGATTTTTATATATAAATTCTGGAGTTAAAAAATCAAAGGAGTCCCCTCCTTCACCAAAATACGGGTCCTTATAATTCAAATAGTTTTTTATAACCCCTATTTCCGTAATAATTGTCTCATATTCCAGAACTTCAAATTTTGCCTTGTTAAAAAGTTCTGAAAGTGTTTTGATATTAAAAAACTGGATGTGCGAATGGCCTGCAAAAACTCCAGCCTTTTCATGCATTATCCTGTTTACTAAAGCATCAATATTTGGTACGGAAACATATATTATCCCATTTGATTTAAGAAGAGTTCTTACATCTTGCACTACTTCAAGTGGGTTAGGCAAATGTTCCAGTGTATTTAACACAAATACACAATCGAATTTTTTATCAATCTTTCCTTTTAAAGGGAAAAAATCACCTATAAAATCTATATTAAATTCCTTCAGAAATTTATGACATCGTTTATTGGGTTCTATACCAAAAACATAATATCCTCTTTTTTGTGCCTCTCTCAGAAACGTTCCTGGTCCACATCCTATATCACATATACTAATCTTCTCAGGATTTTTTTCTTTAATATAAAGATTCACTATATCTAAACTGTAATTAGCTTCTATGGCTTGGAGTCCTCTCTGTTCTTCTGTCTCAAGTACATCCTCCCAAGAATCTTCATGTGACCACAATTTTTCATATTCCTCCTTATTAAGAATAGGATTAACATAAACCAAAGTGCAATTCCTACACTTTACATGAGGAAACCCACACTTTATAAATAATACATCATAATCATCATCACCACATAATGGACATTTTCTATACTCTGCATATCTATCATAGATAATACCTGTAGCTGGATTAGTCCACCTGTTGTCATTCTTCTTTCGATAATCAAGATGTTTA
>QNBN01000132.1 GCA_003645695.1 Spirochaetota bacterium
ACTGTCGAAAATTTTATTGAAGAATTAGGTATTAGTATAGCATGGAATTGGCGAAAGGTGGGCGATTATATCTATGTGGGTCTTGGGGGGTCTCTAACCTGTCCTGCAAGAACGCCTGGTGAGTACACCGATGATAGGTATATGAAATTTCTAGAATCAGTTAAAACTAACCTATCATCCAATAGTGACAGACTGATTCTCATCACACATGAACCTCCCAGGGATACAATTTGTGATAGAGCATATAGTGGTGCCCATGTTGGGAGTAATTCAATACGAACTTTTATTGAAGAGGTTCAACCGCTTTTGGTGATAACAGGCCATATCCATGAGGGGCGAGGTGTAGATAAAATAGGCAGGTCCATAATTGTAAATCCTGGACCCTTTAGAAAAGGGGACTATGCTATTATATTAATTGATGGTTTAGAAGTAGTTATAACTTTAAAACCTTAGCATAATTTCAAAAAATAATATTTCTATATGGCAAATAATTACCTTACTATTTTTTCATATTTTTTTGATACTCTTTTCCCAAATAGGTGTCAAATATGTGGTGCCCCTCTTAAAAGCGGAGGCTATATTTGCAATAGCTGTGAGTTAAATATTGAGTATATTAAAGGAAATACCTGCAAAAGATGTGGAGCACCAGTTTCTCTGAAAGTTCAGAAATCAGGACTGGATTTAGATAGTGAAAACATTTGGATATGTTCTAACTGTAGAGGTTTTAATTTTAGATTTAATATTAATGAATCACTCTATGTTTATTCCGGAATATTGCGTGAACTTATCCATATATATAAGTTTGAAAAAAGGTGGAAGCTTTACAAATATTTTTCAGAAAAAATCATTGAATATAAGTTAGAATACATAGAAAAGCATGATTATATAGTTGCAGTACCGCTATCAAAGTCAAGATTAAAAAAAAGGGGATATAACCAATCATCTTTAATAGCAGATGAAATATCAAAGAGGTCTGGAATTAAGTATTTAAAAAATGCCATTAAAAGGAGGGGATCATCCAAACCTCAAAGTTTAACGAATTCATTTAAAGAAAGATATATAAATATGACCGATAAAATTACACTTAACCATAGATATGAGGATTTGATTAACAATAAAAATATTCTTCTATTTGATGATATCTTAACTACTGGTATAACAGCCTCGGAATGTGCAAAAGCATTGTATGATAATAATGCAAAAAGTGTAAACCTTTTAACTATAGCTCGTACTTTAAGGTGACTTAGAATATTTATTTTTATTGGAAAAGGTCGATAATAGTGAAGATAAAGGGTTTAAGATTAATGCAAATAGACAACAGGTACTGTAATGGCAAAATTGATCGTTAGATATCCTAACAATGAGATAAAGGAAGTTGATTTTGATAAGCCTGTATACCGGATAGGAAGAGCACCTGATAATGATCTTGTGCTGGACAATGAGGACGTTGATGAACATCAAGCTGTAATCGAAAACGCAAATGGAGTATTTACTCTTGTTGATACTTCTGAAAACAAATCTACCAAAGTAAATGGAAAGGACATTGATAGAGTAAATATCACCTATGGAGATAGAATCTCATTTGGTTCGATGGTAGCGCTCTTTTATCCATCCAAGAAAGGAAGCGGACTTAGCGATCGTCTTAAACTTATCCTGTATATATCTGCTGGAGCAGTTATTATTATAGCATCAATTGTACTTATTTTTGTGCTGATTACTCCGAAAATATCTTCCTCTGTGGCTAAATCAATTGGCGGTACCTACTTAGAAAGCCAGGGAGTGGCAACTGTAGGTAAGATTCCAGAGGGGGTGACAGGCAAGTCTAAAAAAACTGTTCAAAAGGAAAAAAAGGTTGTTGTTAAGCCTGTTGAGACACGAAAAGAGATAGTATTAAAAAAAGAGAAAAAGTCATTTTTTAAATCTGTATTATCTATATTTAAACCGAAGGTAAAGGTTTCTCTACCAGAACCGACTGAAAATGAACTGTCAAACAGAAGGGCAATAGCTATACCTCACGGACTGAGAAGATTGTTTTTTCGGAAAAAAGTAGTTTATGTTGATGTTCCCCTTGGAAAGCAGGGGGAAAAGGAGATACAAAAAGAGATTGAAAAATGGGAAAAAGACAAGGTTGGGTCTGAGCAACCTACTGAAATAAACTTAACTAAAGAAACCAAAGGTATAAAGGCTCCAGAAGTAGAGGAGCTCCAACCAGTGGAAGCTACCAAGAACAAAGGCACCTTCGGTGTAGTTCTATCCCCTTTTAAAAAAGCTTATAATTCTATATTTAAAAGGAAAAAACAAACGGTAGCTGGAACTAGTCTACCTCCAGAGCAGGGGGAAGGAGAAGCTAAGGGGGAAGGTGAACCACCGAAAAGCGAAGCTTTGCCTGCAGTTACTGCACCGGCCGGGAAAGAATTACAGGCAGGTGTTGTTGAGGAAAGAGTGGCAGTTAATAGGCCGCCAAAAGAGAGCTTGGAATCCAAGATTAATCCTCTTATAGAGTTGAATAAAATCGAAATATTTCAGGTTAAGAGCAGGTTACCTGAGGAGACTCCAATATACAGTGCTGATGAATTAAAAAGGATAAATAAGCAAAGTTTGGTTGAAAATATCGCATTAAGTGAAAGAGAGAATTTAGAGATAGACACTTTATGGAAGTATCCTTCTGCGCTAGGTTTGAAGCCTCCGGGGAAAATAATCTATACAGGTTCGGTCGCTTTCATAAATGATGACAAGTATCCTGATTTTACTTTTATTACAAAAGATGGGAAACTAGTATCCTTGAGTGGGAAGGATGGTGAAGAGATTCTCAGTTTAGATCTAAAATCACCTACATATAATCCAATTATCACAGGAAAGGGGAAGAAGAATTCAGATATTATCGTGATTTATAAGAACGGTAAGATTGAATCATACAAAAAAACCTCAGAAAAAAAATGGTTTGCAATTGAGGATCATCCTATTACTGCTCTCCCGGTTTTAACGGATATTAATGGAGATAAAATTGATGATATAATTGTTTCAACCCTCGGTATGGAGATAATTGCAATTAATGGGGCAAATGGTTTTGAGCTCTGGAGATTTACCGATCTGACTGGAGATGTTGATTCTTCTCCTGTTGCAATGGATGTAAACGGAGACCGTACACTTGATATAATTGTAAATAGCATTGATGGTTATGTGAATGTTATTGATGGGAAAACGGGGTGGGGGCTGTGGAAAAGGAAGATATATGGAAGGCCTGCAGGTCCTCCTTTAACAGTTGATCTAGATGGTGACGGTAAAAAGGAAATCATAACATTAACAAGAAATGGGATATTGACGGGATACTCCACAGATGGCAAAAACTTGTTTACTATTAGTCTTGAGAAAAAATTTATTATACCACCATCCGCAGGGGATGTGGATAATAATGGCAAAATTGACCTTGTGTATATGAGTACCGATGGGGTTGTTCAGGCAATAGAGGGTAGAACGAGAAGGGTTCTATGGGAATATGAAACAGAGGAAAAAACGTCCTTTGGACGCATTGCAATGTCTGATATGAATCTAGATAAATCTCAGGATGTTATATTTACTACCCCTTCAGGATTAGTTTATATCCTGGATGGTGTTAGTGGTACTCCTCTATCCATATTTAATGCAGGTGATTTTATTCTGGCTACACCAATCATTTATGATTTTAATAAAGATAAAGTACCAGAAGTAATAGTACCAACTTATGATGGAATTATATACTGTTTAAAGGAAACAGGTGTTAAAAAGCCATTTATACATTTGAGTAAATCATACTGGCCATATAAAAATCATGATATAAGAAACTCCGGTGTTTCTAAAATTAAATCTGATTTATTATTCTGGAAATGATGGTTGAAAGAATTATGAAAAAAACTACTATATTATTATATTTCTTGATTTTCATTCTAATTTTTACTACATCAAACCTGCTATACTCATCCTCAAATAAGAATAATAAAAAAGCAGATTCTAAAATCCCTCAGGAGAGTACAGATACAGAGGAGATCATTAATGAGGGTAATGTTACCGGGGAAAAAGGTAAAAATAGCTCTAATAATACCAGCCAGAAAAACCTTAATGGCAGTGATAATGTAGGGGAAAATAGTAGCGATAGTGAAACCAATGGAAGAAATAAACAATCAAATCAAGCCTTAAACAACTTTATTGGCTCCTTTTATCAGGAAAAAAAGGTTGAACTCAGGGGTGAGATAAAAGGGAGAGTTTTAGATATTAAGTCCAGACCGGTTTCTGGAGTAATTGCAAAATGCTTCAATGAGGAAGGTGTATTAGTTAAGGAAACCAAAACGGATGAGAACGGAAAGTACATTTTTAAAGATTTACCGAAGGGTAAATATAGAATAATTATAGAGTATCAACCCGCAAGAAAACAGATCGATCTTCAGGGTAAGAAAGCCAGTAAGAGGGCTCCTATACCAACGGGTTTAAGTCTATATGAGATTAATTACAATATTTATGGCAAAAGCTTTATTAGAGCTGAATGGGATAAAATGCCAAACACTGATGAGTATAAATGTGAGTTAATCAATAGAAAAACCAGAAAGTTAATTACCGAAATAAGTGGAATAAAACAGAACTTCTGCGAGTTTGGCAATCTTGAAGAAAATACAGAGTATATGGTAAAGGTTTACTCAAAAAATGAACTAGGTTTTTCTCTTTCCTATGCTCTTGCATTTATCAAAACTTCGGATAAAAGGCCCCCTGCTCCCTTTAACCTTGGATATACTTATGCAAAGAATAATCGAATAAATCTTGTTTGGAGTGGTATACCAGTTACTGATCTTAAAGGTTATATTCTTCAGATAAAAAAGCAAAACGGATCCTTCGGTTTCTATTCAAATAAAGGTATAGTAACTGAAATAAAGTATGCAGACATAATCCCTGATACAGGAGATAAAATTACATTATCCATAAATGGTGAGGATAGCAGAGGTAATCCAGTAATTGAAAACAGTATTCCATACAGCTTCCGAGTATTTGAAATTGATAAATCTGGGAATTTAAGCAGACCTTCCAGAGAATTAACAGGAGTTATTCTCGAGGATACTGTTCCACCATTACCGATTACCAGCATCGAATACAAAATGATAAACGATAGTACAATTAGAATCAGCTGGAAAACAAGTGATAGAGATATTATAAAGTATCGACTTTACTATGGTATTAATAAGGATAGATGGGACGGAGTAATTGTTACCTCAAAAAACTTTTACGATTTTGTCATAAACAGAAAATACTTGCCTCAAGGAAAAATCTATGTTGCAGTCACCGCTGTTGATAGAGCGGGCAATGAGAGTGGGTACAGACCTGTTATCAGAGAAGCAACCATAGATGGTAAAATAATAGAACAGAATATAGTACTATCAGAAACAAACGTTTATAAGGATTTCTCGATTGCAGTCAAAGCAGTAAAACCTGTGGTTAAAAAACCCAAGCCTGAAAAGAGAGTAATTGCTAAAAAAGCAGCCCCTAAACCAAGAAAGTATGGATTTTCTTATCTTAAAAAGAAGGGATATATAATTGATAAAGGAGAAACAGCCACATTAACAGGTAATATTGAAATCCCGCAAGGGGTTATAATTGAGGTTAAATCAGGTGGAAAACTGATTCTAAAAAACCTTACAATTACGCCTGCAAACTCGAGTTCAATCTGGGGAGGTATTAGATATCTAGGTGGTTCGTATGGGGAGATAAGTAACGTGACAGTTAAGTTTGCAGTTAGGGGTATTGTAATTCTTGATAATGCAAAGATCAATGATATAGATAATCTAAAAATCTACAATTCTAAGGAAGAGGCTTTATTTATTTCTAATTCAAAGGTAAATATAATTAACTCACTGTTTAGTGATAACGGCCTGGCTTTATATATAGAAAACTCCGCTGTGAGAGCAGAAAATCTAATTATAGATAAAAATGTAAAGGGAATTTTAGCTATGGGGTATAGATTTATTATAAAAAATTCGATAATTTCCAACAATGATAATTATGGATTAAGAATATCTGGTTCTGCAGAGGTATCTTCCTGTACCATCAGGAAAAATCAAGCAGGAATATACATAGAAAAAGGTGCTGGGAAAAAGAAAATAGTGGATTCAATAGTTGATGGTAACAAAATTGATGGTGTTATTACCGTTAGCAGTAATGTTGATATCATTAACAATGAGATAGCTTCGAACCAAAGGTATGGCGTATATGCAAAAAATGGGGCTAATCCCTATATAGTTGAAAATAATATTACTGGAAATGGAAGCTATGGTGTTTTTGGTGGTGGAAAGGTTATAAAATGTTATGTAGCATTTAATAATGGTAGCCCATATATAGACGAGACTAAAATAAAAGGAAAGATAGATGGTATTTTTAGTTCCTCATCTTCCGATGTAATTAAACAAATATTTAACGTTGACTACATAGAAGATCTTTCATTATCGCCATTAGTTTTTGGGAAGAAGTAACAAAATTGAAATAGGATTTGAACCAAATGCCCATCAATCAGAAGATAGATATTTTTATTCAATTCGTAAGAAGATCAAAAAAGGGTGTTTTCATACCTTTAATAATTGCCACGATAATCTCTGTATTTTTAATTCTGGCTGTAGTTATTTTTATTCTTATTAGCTTCCATTCGAAACTTGTAGATAATTACTATAAAAATATTCTTTATGATGTTTATGATTTTCAATCAGTATTGATAAATAAGAATTCTTACAGGAAAGATATTGTTAGACTATCAGAGCATATTAGTGCGAGAAATGGAGTAAAAGCAGTTTGGGTTGTGGATAGAAACGGGAAATGCATATTCCATTCAAACAAGTCTGTGCTTGAAGAGTATATGGGAAAGAACATGCCTACAGACTACTATAAAAATATAAATGTGATATGGAAGTTTGGAAACGGATATCCGTTAATAGTAAAAAATAAAATAAAGAAGTTTGGAGACTATAGATTATCTATACCTCTATACCCCTTTGGGAAGGATTATTACGATTTTATTCTAGGAATAGATGTATCATTGATTCCAACAAACATCCCAGTGATCTACCTTTTAATATTTATTATCGGCTTCTTTATTATATCTGGTGCAATTTTATTTCTACCTCTCTGGTATGTTACCAATAGGAGATTTGAAGAGATTTCAACCCAGGCTATGATCCTGGGCGGGACATTAAAAGCACAGAAAGAGGAAAATACAGAAGAAAATACCGAATCTCCTGGAAGTGCAGAAGAAGTTGAGAAGCCAGGAGAGAAGGAAGTCAAAAAAGAGTTTGTAGAAGAAAAAGTAAAAGAAGTAAAAGCAAAAAAAATTAAGGGAAAAGCCAGCACTCAAGAAGAAAAATTCGAGGTAGAGGAAGAGGTTACTGAGAAAAAAGAAAAGATCCCCAAGCCTGTATCTCAAGCCGAAAAAACAACTATCAATAAGGAAGCAGATTTTAAGGAAAAACTTGAGGAAATGGAGGTTGAAAATCCCAATATTAGATTATTGGAACTTAAACAATCCATATTCAGAAGGAAAAAAAATGAGCTTTCAAATCTGGAAGTGGAATCATTTCCATACCATTCTGGTACAGTTTTAGGATCATATGTTACAACTCTGGAAAAAGGAGATATAATTTGGCCTATAATATTATCCTATTATTAT
>QNBN01000133.1 GCA_003645695.1 Spirochaetota bacterium
ATAACCATAAAAAATATACAGAAAAGGGTTGGGACAGTTATTACAGTGAATGCATTAATTGCCTTTTTTACCCTTAGTTTGAGTTATCTCCTCCTGGATAGGATTGGTCTGGAGGGTATTGCTGTGGCCTGGGCACTGAGTCAGATAGTGGTGATTCTGTTCATTCTATGTCAGCATCTTGGTGACATTAGATAGGTTATCCCCCCTATTTTTTAATATAAGCGCACAGAAAATGCCCCATGATGTAAGAAAGTGGTGTTTTTTCTATAGTTTTATCTAATTTTTCCATTATTAAAAAAAATCCAATTTTCTTAAGGATTGTATTTAACCTATTCAGCCTGCTTTGCACAGACCAACAATACTTCAAAAAATTCAATATGCCACAGATCTCAACCTTATCAAATACTAAAGAGAGTATTTTTTTGAACTCCGAATAACTATAATTGTAGTAATAGATCCTTCCAGCATGGTATCCCATTTTATTTCCAAAAAGTCTACAGAGTAAATCATAGTTATATGTGGTAATAACTAATCTTCCATTAGAATTAAGAACCCTGCGCATTTCGCGCAATGCTTTTACTCTGTCATCATACGAGGGAATATGTTCAAAGACACCCGTAGATAGTACTTTATCAACGATCTCAGATTTCAAAGGGAGATTACAAATATCTGCTCTAATTATAAATGGTTTAATGCTAAGATCATTGCAGCGTTCTTTACAAATTTTTAATGGTTCCTTAGAATAATCTATGGCAATAACTCTAGCCCCTTTCATTATCATCTCATGAACAAATCTTCCAGTTCCACAACCGGCATCCAGAATTAACTCATTTTTTCTTGGATTTAATTTCTCAAGACAGCTGCTTATCTCAACTCGTTGTTGATATTCCGTAATAATTACAGTATCGTATATCGGAGCTTCTTTATCCCGGTATAGTATCTCACTTTTTTTATCTCTTTTACTCTTTATTTCATCCTCAATTTTATTTATCAATTCCATCTCTCTATGTTATATTATAAATAAGATTTAATTATTAATAAATAAATACATATAATCTATATAAATATGAGATACTTTATTGAACATATTTTTAACCAAAAATGGACAAAAGACGTGAATTATTAATCAAAAAATTATTTGGAATAGTTATATTCTGTTCAGGATTTTTACACCTATATCGTTGGATCAAAAGTCTAAACAAAAAACAAGAAGTAACTATCTTGGTATATCACAGAGTGCAGGAATATCATGAAGAAAGTAATTTTGATGCAAGTATTATAAGTGCCAGTCCAAAAAATTTTGAAGAGCAAATGAGATTTCTATCAACTAACTATAATGTTATATCCTTTGACCGTTTTATTGAACATATCCAAAATAAAACAAGACTACCTGAAAAGTCGGTAGTAATTACATTTGATGATGGATATAAAGATAACTACAGGAATGCTTATCCTATTCTAAAAAAATATGGTCTGCCAGCGACAGTTTTTTTAACAACTGGGTATCTGGATAATATTACTATCCCTTGGTGGGACAAAGTAGCTTACATAATTAATGAAACAGAATGTACGGATTTTGAGTTAACTGGATTTGGTAGGTACTCTCTGAAGACGGATATCCAAAAAGTAGAAGCTATCCACAGTATTCAGGAAAAATTAAAGAAAATAAAGGAGGAAGAGAAGAATTTATTGATTAGGAAACTTGAGGATATACTAAATGTTGAAATTCCAGAAGACCTTGGAAGAGAACTGTTCTTATCCTGGGATGAAGTAAGAGAGATGAGCAAAGGTGGCATATCTTTTGGAGCTCATACAGTTACACATCCCATTCTAACGAAGGTATCAACAGAAAAAGCAAAGGAAGAAATTGTTGAATCGAAAGAGAGAATAGAAAAAGAACTCGGTAAGCCGGTTAAACTATTTGCTTATCCCAATGGGGAAATAAACGATTTCAATAATCATATTAAAGAAATACTCAAGGACAATGGTTTTACATGTGCAGTTTTGAGCATCTATGGAACAAATGACCTAAAGTCAGATCCATATGAACTGAAGAGAATAAGGATAGATAATTTTGATACTTTACCCGTCTTTGAAAGCAAGCTTTTGGGAATTTTTGGAAGAATATATAATTGGTTTTTCAAATGGAATACACAATAGAGAGGATAGACACAATAGATCAGATAACTCCACTGAAGAGTGAATGGAATAATCTATTGGAAAGAAGCGAAACAAATATAATTTTTTTGACATTTGAATGGATCTTTGATTGGTGGAAGTGTTTTGGCAAAGAGAAGGAGTTATTCATTCTATTAGTAAAGGATAATGAAAAACTTGTGGGTATTGCCCCGTTAATGATCACAACTCTTAACCTTGGAATAAAAATTAAAAAGATTGAATTTATCGGCACACCATTGTCAAACTATTGCGATTTTATAATATCTGAAAAGTGTGAAGACAAGAGAGATGTTCTTCGAAGTATCTATGATTACCTCCTGAAAGAAAAGGATTCGTGGGATATCATTAGCTTGAAAGAGATTCCGGAGGTTTCCTCAACCCTAACTATTTCAGAGGAAATTTTAAAAAGTTCAAATGTTCTCTTTAGTATATTCCCTGACAATATTTCTCCAATCATTATTTTTGAAGAATCAGAAAGAAAGGAAATAGAAAAAAAATTGAATAAGAAAGATATAAAACGTAAACTTAGAGGTCTAAATAGGGAGGGAATTTTAGGGTACAACCATTGTAAGGATAAAAATGAGGCTGAAATGTTATTGAATATCTTTTTCCAGCAGCATATAAAAAGATGGAAATCAACAAGCACTCCAAGCATGTTTGAAGATGAAAAATATAAAGCCTTCTATCATGAATTGACAAAATCTTTGTTACCAAAAAAATGGGTTGATATATCGGTATTGAGATTTAATGGGGGAGTAATTGCTACCCAGTTTGGTTTTACATATAATAATAAATATGAAGGATATACACACACATATGACAAGACTTATGCTAAGTATTCTCCTGGAGTGATCCTATTGATGCTCAATATTGAGAATTATCTCTCAAAAAATTTTAGAGAATTTGATCTCGGAAGGGGTGATGACCCCTATAAATTTAGATTTTCAAACATCATCAAAAAGAATTATAAAATAAGTATCTATAAAAGATATCCTATATCCCTAATAGATAAAACCATAAATAAGCTCAGATTGGAAATTAGGAAACATAGCAGACTTAGATATGCTCTAAGAGAGGTTAAGAATAGACTGACCAATTTTTTGAAATTTCATAAATGTTAATTACTTCGTTATCATATATCTTTTCAAGATAGTATATATCTTCAAGTTTCTTTATTTGCCCATCGGTGTATACTCTATCACTTACCTCATATGAGGGGTATTCTGTCATATATCTATGAGTTACTATGTATGTGATATTATTAGCCCTTAGATTATAAAATGTTGACTCATTGATGTAATCTGATCCAAAAATACCATGAATTAGTTCCGTATTATACATATTAACATCCGATCTTCCAAATCCCCCCAACGCATCATAGACCAGACCATCACCAAGCACACTACCTCCTTTGTAATTATCTTTAAACCAGATACTTGCTTCATAAATATCCGGGATCATGAAAAGTGGGTTAGTACATGATACAACTGATCTGTCTGTATAGTAATAACGAAACCCACCATTCATAATATTCCCCCCTATCAAGATTATAATTAATGAGAGTGGAACAATCAGATTTTTATATAATCCTCCCTTATTGCTTATCCTCATAATCCCAAAAACTGCCACTGGAATGAGGCCGATATAGGCAAACTCAAATATCCTGAGTAGTATAAAATAATATTCAGTTGCCCATAAACTGGCAGATGCCACAATCAATGAAATAGAAAAAACAAAGTTGACGATAAAAAATAATGGAAATTTTTCATTATAACTTGGTTCTTTATTGAAGATCATCCTTAGACTTTTTCTCGTACCTACTAAGGTATAAAAACCGAGGAGCATCATAGCACTGTAAATAAGTATCTTCTCATAGAATCTGAAACTTATCCCCGCTGATGATGGTCTGGTTATATGGCTGAAGGGGGAAAAAATATTAAAGAGGATTTCCTCTATGTTAATATGTGAAAACAAATCCAAATTTGTAACATACACCCCCCATGAAAGAAATGCAACTAAAAAAAAGAGAATGTAGCTATCCGACATATATACATACTTTTCTGAATCGATATTATATCCTTCAAGAAATCTCTTTGGAATTTTTGAGGAGATAAACAATGCAGCCGTCCAGAATAACCATATATATGCAGTAAAATGATGACTCATGACCAATATCAAACCAAAAATCAGATTCAAAATAATCAAAGTGGGTGTGGGTGTTTTCATTAATTTTATTGCGATATAAAGACTCATCATAAAAAAGATAATTGCAAAGCCTTCGTGGTGTATCCAATTTATAAGTGAGGGATTTGTCAGATAAAGGAAGACACATAAGAGAGATAATTTTTCATCAAGGAATTCGCGAAATATCAAGAATATCAGCGTTGGTATAAGCAATAATCTAAGGACGGGTAATGTCCATGCAAATATATTAATCAGGGGGATATCTGTTATCTTCGATACAGTTACAATGAAAATATGCATTGCCGGATAATGGGTGTATTGCTTTGCTATGCCAGTTGCTGCACTAACATTCCAGTGTTCATCTGAGTATACAATATTACATAACTGATAGGAATATATTGAATCCCTACCAACAGGATAACCATAGGTTGTAGAAAATAGAGGGTAAGTAAGAAGTACACATACCGAGAGTAAAGCAACACTAAATATTCTGATTTTTCTATTAACGTCCTGAAACAGTGAGGGGAGGGTAACAGATAGGATACCCAGCCAGTATATGACTTGGCTTGGAAGCTTGTTTAATGGAATTGGAACCTGATCGCTATTAGCGATTGCATTATTAAATAGGGATATGAAGTACATCAATAATAGAAATCCAATAATTACTGAGATGAATGATATGCAATTAAGTATACTTTTATTCATCGTATTCTAGGATATCATTTCTTTTATAAGGCCTATATACTGCTCCTTTATAACATCATTACTAAATCTTTCCCTTATAGTAAGGACTGCGCTCTCTCTTAGTTTATTCAATGTATTTTCCCCCGAATTAAGAAGATCATGGATTTTATCCATAAAACCATTTTTATCATGATGGGGATTTATCAAAAATCCATTCACTCCATCATCTATTACCTCGGCTATACCACCCACATTCGTGCTTATAGGAACACAGCCGCAGGACATGGCTTCCAGCAATACTGTGGGTATATTCTCATAGACCGAAGTTATCAGCAGGAAATCCGAAAGCGAATATACCTCTGGTAGGAGATCATTATCAACCCTGCCTAAAAAAAGAACCCTATCCTCTTCTATTCCATTAGTATAATCTTTAATAAATCTATCATCCTGTCTCATGCCGATTATGATAAATTTGACCCCATAATCTCTCATGTCATTGATTATCTCAAATAGAAGCTCTGGATTTTTTATGGCGTGTGGTCTTCCCACCCATACCCCTAGTAAATTGTCTCCTTTAAAATCTTTAATTTTTTTACCTATCCCTGAGTCTATTTCACTATACCTTTTTCTATTAAAGAAATCAGGATCTATGGAATTATAAATGACTTCAATCTTACCTTTATCGATACTATAGTTATTAACTATACTATCTTTTGTATAATGACTGATGGCTATGATCCTATCTGCTTTTTTCATCATAGCCCTTTCACCTCTCACCAAGATTCTCCCCAATCTAGAACACATAAGTCTTTCACTGTATTCCTTTCCCTTCAGATTACTTATGGCAGATATCTGGTCATTGAGTACACATTCACTCACAATTAATTCAGGAATTCTACTATTATAAAGGTGAAAATAAAACGGTGGGAGATTTTTTATCACTAACTTTGGTTGTTCTTTATCTGTTTTTAAATGAAGAAAAGAAATCAATTCAAAGAGTGGATTAAACTTATCAAAACCTGGAAAAGATTTAACTATAGACTTTATTTTCAAATTAGGGTGTTGAAACACGGTAAGTCCTTCACTCTTGTTGTTAGTATATACCTCTACTCTAAATCCTTTTTCCAGAAGAAATTTTATCCTTTTCAAAGCATTAATGCCGATGCCACCATATCCCAATTCCGGAGAAAGAACCAATATCTTTGAATTCATTGTTTATACCTCCTTGTTCCCTCTATCTTCTCCCAGGAGTAGGAGGGTCCTCTAAATATGTATGTGAAAAGCCCTTTCAGGCAGGAGTATTGTGAATGAAGAAACGTAATGATGATATATCGGCTTTTTGACATTATACTTAGCAATAGGAGAGCGGTCAATAATATAAGTGCTACATGAATATGTAATGAAAAAAATGTTAAAAAGAATAGAAGTATTAAAAAAGGGGATATGACATGCATAAAAAATTCTATTGGGAATATCAACATCCCGAATAGTCCATAATTTCTATTGAAGAAAAATACTTTGAAAAATCTGAGGAATAACTGAATTAAACCCTGTGCCCTCCTATACTTCTGTTTTGTTCTTTCTTGCATACTGGACGCTGCAAATTCCCAGAAGATTGCATCATCTACATGTATTGTCCTATAACCTTTTTGTCTGATCCTCAATGCAATTTCGGAATCGTCTGCTACAGAATCATTATATATCCTGCTTATGAGGGTCTTTCTGAAGGCAGTAAATGGACCATTAAAGATAAATGTTGAATCAAGTATAGACTCAGCATGACGTATCATGTGATAAAGATTCCTGTATTCAATCTCAATTATGGACATATCACTATCTCTATCACCCAGAACTACGTGCCTACCTGTCAGAGCACCAACTCTCTGATCAGCAAAATAGGGAATTGAAACATTCAGGATGTTCTTATTTAGTCTGGAATCAGAGTCTGTTATTACTATAATCTCACCATTGGAGTATCTAAGAGCACGATTTAGTGCGACGGCTTTGCCCCTTCGTTCCTTTAATTTAAGTAATTTAAAATTACGGTGGTTTTTTATAAATCCTTTAACAATTTCAACCGTTTTGTCATTAGAGCCGTCATCTATTATAAGGACTTCGAGTTTGTCTTTTGGATATTCCAAATCAAGGGTATTCTCTAATTTTCCTTTAATAGTATTCTCCTCATTCCAGGTGGGGATAATAAGGGAGATAGTTGGTTCATAATCTGGATCACTTCTAACATCTAACTTTCTATAGGATACTATGTACTGGCATAATAGAAAGTAACCCCCATATACTATACCTATACTCAATATACTGAACCAGAATATTATCTCAGCCAAACTCATTTTTATCTTATTTGAGACAATCAATTCTAAGAAATCAGACACAATTCACAACTTGTCATATACCTTAATATTGGCCTCTTCGGCGATCCTCTTAGCCTCTGGGTTCTTTATAAAAAGTCTGGCTTTTAATTGCTTCGCCAAGGCAATGGACTCAGCACTATTGTCATCTAAGCCCTTTGAGATCAGTTCATTGACAAAGTTCCAGTCTTTAATCCAGACGATCTCCACCTTTCCCTGATCTATAAATTTCTTAAGCCTTCTCAATTTTCTG
>QNBN01000134.1 GCA_003645695.1 Spirochaetota bacterium
ACTGCCTGCTGGGTTCAGGAAAAGTTAAAAGCTGAAAATGCGACTGCCTTTGACCTCAGCGCTGCATGTTCAGGATATATTTTCTCATATGCAGTTGCTTCTGGGTTTTTATCCAGTGGAATGTACAAAAATGCCCTTGTCATCGGAGCAGAGAAGCTAACAAGCATAGTAGATTGGGAGGATAGGGGAACATGCGTTCTGTTTGGAGACGGTGCCGGAGCAGCCGTTCTTACAACATCAAGTGGTGACAGCCAGTTATTGGCTTATGATCTGGGAAGTAATGGTGCTTATGGAGATCTCCTGTATATTCCAGGTGGGGGCTCGAAAAATCCAGCAACCGAGGAAACCGTGAAAAATAGGATGCATTATATAAAGATGAATGGCAATGCGGTGTTTAAAATTGCAGTTAACAAGATGAAAGAAACAGTTATTAATTCAATGAAAAAGGCAAATATAAAACCGGATGATATATCTTTACTAATACCCCACCAGGCGAATTTGAGAATAATAGATGCACTTAGAAGGGCTTTAAAATTACCAGAAGAAAGAGTGTTTGTGAATATTGATAAATATGGTAATACCTCTGCTGCAAGTATTGCTATAGCTTTTGATGAAGCAATTAAGGAGGGGCACATTAAGAGAGGGGATATAGTGGGATTTGCAGCTTTTGGAGGAGGTTTAACCTGGGGGTCTGCTATTTTAAAGTATTAACTATAATGAATTTTCTTGTTGATTGTTCGGTGTATCAAATTTTCTTTGAATATCTAGAAATAAACTATTATATTATTCCGCACATAATTACAAATGTGGTTTAAAATCAATTCTATCTCTTATGGATAGTATAAAGGAATAGGGATATGGAAGTTTGTGGTTTCTTGTTTGCAGGCCAGGGGGCACAAAAACCTGGGATGGGAAGGGATTTTTATGATAAATATGACATTGCGAAAGCTGTGTTTGAGAGGGCTGATGAAGTCCTCGATGATATTTCGGTGAGAAAACTATGTTTTGAAGCTGATGAAGAGGTATTGATGAAAACCGAAAATACCCAGCCGGCTCTCTATACTGTTTCATATGCTATATACAGAGTATTGGAAAATAATGGTCTTGAAGCCGAATATTACGCTGGTCATTCACTTGGAGAATATTCAGCTATAGCTGCTGCTGGTTATATATCATTTGAAGATGGACTAAAGCTGGTACGTAAAAGAGGATTGCTCATGAGGGATTGTGATCCTGAAAAGAGGGGAGGGATGGCAGCTATAATTGGCCTCGATGAAAGTACTATCTCTGAAGTGTGCAGTGAAGTCGGTGATGTTGTCCCTGCGAATTACAATAGTCCTAATCAGGTAGTAATTTCTGGGAACAAAGAGAAGGTAAAAAAGGTAGCTGAGATACTGAAGTCCAGAGGAGCCAAAAGGGCAGTAGTTCTGAATGTCAGCGGAGCGTTCCATTCACCATTCATGATGAGTGCTGCTGAGGAATTAAAAAGGTCTGTTGAAGCTATTGAATGGAAAAAAGGGAAAGGTAAGCTCGTTTCCAATTCAACAGCTGAAGTAACGGATAACCCAGATATAATTAAAGATAATTTGATAAAACAGTTATACTCCCCTGTGTTATGGAATAAGACGATGAAAATCCTTGTTGAGGAATGTGGGTGTTTAAACTATGTCGAATGCGGCCCCGGGAAAGTACTTAAAGGATTATTTAGATCCTATTCAAGGGAAGTAACTGTTAACACAATAGAATCCGTTTCAGATATTCAATCTATATTTGAAACTTAATCTTTTTGTTTTATGATTTATATTTTTAGCAGATATTTAAGTTTGTCATTCGTAATAATTATGGTCTTTTATACGATAATTTCATTTATATTTAACACAAGGTAAAGAATAATAAACAATTGAAATGTTTCGACACTGGTTTAAACCCGGTGTCTTAGATGTCATACCTGCTTAATCAGGATAATATTATGCAATTTAAAGATTTAAAAGGTTTAAAAGATAAGATTAAGCTCGAATCTTATTAAAGGAGTGTATAATGGATCTAAGCGGTAAGGTATCTTTTATAACGGGTGGAGCTCGTGGTATTGGCTTTGAAATTGCGTCCTTATTTGCAAAGCACGGTTCAGATATTGTTATTGGTGATGTCAATGGGGAAAACCTCAGGAAGGCTGTAGACCAGTTAAAAGGATTTGGGATTGATGCGGAAGGATATATTCTTGATGTGAGTAATTATGAAAGCTGTGAAGAAGTAGTAAAAAAAGCGATTGACAAATATGGACATGTTGATATACTCGTGAACAATGCCGGTATTACCAGGGATAATCTAATAATGAGGATGAAGATTGAAGATTTCGATAAGGTAATATCAATAAATTTAAAGGGTGTTTTTAACTGTACTAAGGCGTTAATCAGGTATATGATGAAGCAGAGAAGTGGCAGAATAATAAATATATCTTCTGTTATAGGATTAATGGGGAATGCAGGGCAGGCAAATTATGCTGCCAGTAAAGCAGGTGTTATAGGCCTGACAAAATCTACAGCAAAGGAAGTTGCCTCAAGAAATATAAATGTTAATGCGATTGCACCTGGATATATTCAAACAGAAATGACAGAGGTTTTACCTGATGATGTTAAACAGAAGATGCTTGGGGGAATCCCTTTGAGCAGACCTGGTACACCAACTGATGTGGCTAATGCAGCTTTATTTTTAGCATCTGATTATTCTTCATATATCACAGGTCAGGTTATAGTGGTTGATGGTGGCATGGTAATGTAAGTTATTTATAAAAAATTAGAATTTAAGGGGGTTTTACGATCCATGGACACATTTGAGAAGGTAAAAGAGATTATTGTAGAGCGTTTAAGTGTAGATGAGAAGGATGTAACAGAGGATGCATCGTTTATCGATGATCTTGGCGCTGACTCGCTGGATACTGTTGAGCTGGTTATGGCTCTCGAAGAAGAGTTTGGTATTGAAATCCCTGATGAGGATGCAGAAAAAATTGTCACAGTTGGGGATGCTGTAAAATATATTGAATCTCATAAATAATGGGGAGTTAATTTGAGTACGGAAAGAAAGAAAGTTGTAATTACGGGAATAGGGGCTATAACACCTATAGGGATTGGAAAGGATGTTTTTTGGAACAATTTAATAAGTGGAAAGTCAGGGATTTCAAAAATAACTCTTTTTGATCCTTCAGAATTAGAAACACGAATAGCAGGAGAAGTGAAAGACTTTGATCCACTGGATTATATGGACAAAACCGAAGCAAGAAGGAATGATAGGTTTACTCAATTTGTAATCGCAGCCAGTGATGAAGCTATGAAGGATTCTGGAATTGACAAGGATAAAATTGATATTTATAGGGCAGGAGTGATTATAGGTTCTGGAATAGGTGGCCTTCAAACCTTATTGAATCAGCACAATGTATATCTGCAGAAAGGCCCGAAACGTGTTAGCCCCTTCCTAATCCCAATGATGATTTCAAATATGGCTAGCGGGGTAGTCTCCATACGCCATGGTCTAAAAGGACCAAACATGTGTGTTGTAAGCGCCTGTGCTTCGGCAAACCATTCTATTGGTGAATCCTTTAAATATATTGAAAGAGGTGATGCTGATATTATGGTGTGTGGTGGGGCTGAAGCGCCAATTGTTCCTTTGGGGGTTGCGGGCTTTATAAATATGAAAGCAGTATCCAGCAGAAATGATGAACCAGAAAAAGCATCAAGACCCTTTGACAAAGGAAGAGATGGTTTTGTTATAAGCGAAGGGGCTGCTATTATAGTATTGGAAAGTGAAGAGCATGCTAAAAAACGTGGGGCTCATATTTATGCTTATATATCAGGTTATGGGGCAAGCAGTGATGCGTATCATATCGCTGCACCTGAACCAACAGGAGTAGGTGCTCAGAAGTGTATGGAAAATGCTATTTTAGACGCGGGTCTTAACCCTGAAGATGTGGACTACATCAATGCACATGGAACATCAACGCCAGTAGGAGATAAGGCAGAGGTACTTGCTATTAAACATCTATTTAAGGACCATGCGTATCAAATGAAGATTAGTTCAAATAAATCAATGATCGGGCATCTGCTTGGAGCTGCTGGTGGGGCTGAAACAGTAGCTACTACTTTAACAGTAAAAGAGGGAATAGTACCACCTACTATCAATTTAGATGATCCAGAATTCGACCTTGACTTCGTACCAAAAAAATCAGTTAAAGCTGATATAAGGGTGGCTTTAAACAACTCTTTCGGGTTTGGAGGCCATAACGCTTCTCTTATAATTACGAGATATGAAGAAAGTTAAATATCCGATATCTAAAGAGCGGCATCAGAAGCTTGCTGCTTTTCAAAAAAAACTTGGAATAAAATTTAAAGATATAGCTCTTCTTAATACAGCCCTGTCCCACAAGTCATACATAAATGAAATTGACAACGAACTCGAAAATAATGAAAAGCTTGAATTCCTGGGCGATGCCTTTTTAGGATTAGTTATAAGTCAGTATTTGTACGAACAGAATATATATTACAGGGAGGGTTCTCTTGCCCGGATAAAATCTTATGTTGTAAGTGAATCCACCCTTTATGAGGTGGGTAGGAGAATAGAAATCCATAAGTATCTTCTCCTGGGAAGGGGCGAAGAAAAATCGGGTGGGCGCTTCAGAAAGAGTCTGATAAGCGACAGTGTAGAAGCCTTGATAGGGGCATACTATCAGGATTCAGGTTTTAAAAATGCAAGAAAATTTGTGGAGAATCTCTTTTTTGATGAGATAATTAAAGTAGAAGAGAATAAACATAAGAAGGATTATAAATCAATACTTCAGGAATATTCACAAAAAAAGTTTAAAATTATACCTCAGTACAGTGTGGTAAATACAGAAGGGCCTGATCATAAGAGAAAGTTTTATGTTAATGTAAGAGTTAAAAAAAGAACCTATGGGCCCGGAATTGGCGAAAGTAAAAAACAGGCAGAGCAGGAAGCAGCATATATTGCGTTATCTGCTCTAAAAATGACTAAAAAGCTTCATGACCCAACGATTGAACAACAAAGAAGCTCAGAGAAACCAGGAAAGGAGAGAATATTCCAATTTGTTAGAGTCAATAGTCGGTCAAAAAATAGCAAAGAGGATGTTACTAAATGAAATTAAGCGGGCATTGTTGCCACAAACTCTTTTATTTTTTGGCCCTGATGGAAGCGGAAAGTTTTTAACAGCACTTGAAATATCCAGAGTTGTAAATTGTTATGAAGAAGGTGCTGAAGACTGTAATTGTAAATCCTGCCTTGCAATCAGGAGATTGAATTCACCAAATCTGTTAATCCTCTCAAAATCTGACTTAAGAAAAAGTTTTGATGTTTGGGTTAAATATGGTGTTGATAAATCTTCATTTCCTTATTTTTACCGTGATGTGGTAAGACTAATACTCCAGAGAAAATCACAAATTATTGCTAAAATGAAATCACAGAAAAAATCACCTGAAAAGATAGATGAAACTATAAATGAAGAGGTCGGTTTTCTAAGAGATTCAATTAGTTCATATGAAAATTTTAGAAATTTAAAATGGGAAGATATCTATGATAGTATTAAAGGTCTTTTAAATAGAACCAAAGAAAATATTATATCAATTGATGAAATTAGAGATGTACAAAGGTTTTTACAGCATACATCGGGCCCGTATAAGAAGAAGGTTGTAATTATTGACGGGGCTGAATATATGAACGAAGAAGCCTCTAATAGTTTTTTAAAAATATCAGAGGATACGCCGGATAATTCTATGATAATAATGACGGCTGTAAATAGAAAGAGGTTGAAGGATACCATTGTATCAAGGTCTAGAAATTACAGGTTTACTGGGTTAACAGATGAAGAGATCAAAAAAGTATTGTATAGGTTATATAAAAAAGATATGGATTTCAATAATGAAGATAAGAGTAATAAAAAATATTTATCTGTTCTGGAAAAAATACATGAGAGTAAGAATAACTTTGAAGTGGTTTTTAATATAGTCCAGGATATCATAAAAAGTGGAGTAGAAATAGAGATAATTGATTATCTTGAGTCAATGTATGCAGAAAGAATTAAACAGGCTGAAAAATTATCTATAGAGGAAGCTTATGAGCTTGAAAATAAACTCAAAACTATAGCAGAAGAGAAAAAAAGGTTAAAAGAAACAAATGTGAATAAAGAGCTTAGTGTTACAACTTTTTTGATGAATTTATGTTAATGTAGATTGGAAGAGGATAGTATAATTTATGGAATACCCTGGCTTCATACAAAAAGTATTTGAAAAGCTGGATAAGCTTGATCAAGATAAAATTAAAGATATTATTAGAAAGCTTTCGGCAGAGAAAGAATTATATAAATTAGTATTTGATTCAATGATTGAAGGGGTAATTGTTACAGATTGGGAGAGAAAGGTAATATTGGTGAACAGGGCTATGGAACAGTTCATCTCGGTTCCAAGGGGGAAAATAGTAAATACAAATATTCTTGAATGTAAGTTTATTGACAAAGAGCTGGAATCTGTAATAGAAGATGCATATAAAAATAAAGAAAAGATACTTGATAGAGAAATCCATATTTCTAGAAGCGACAAAACGTTTTTATTGACAATGCTCCCATTAAAAGATGAAAGAGAGGAGATGGGGCATATTATTATTTTAGTGGATATAACTGAAAAAAAACAGAAGGAACTTCAACTAAGAAGAGCCGAGAGTTTGGCGGCATTAACAACCCTATCTGCAGGAGTTGCTCATGAAATAAAAAATCCATTAACTTCAATTGACATTCATATTCAGCTCCTGAAAAGAGAAATCTCAAAATTTAATGAAAAAGATGTAGAAAACATAAAAAAGATGATTAATATTGTAAAAGAAGAAATAGATAGATTGAACTCTATCGTTCAGGATTTTCTATTTGCAGTGAGACCAATGTCTGTTAGCCTTTCAAAGGAGAATGTAAATAATCTTGTTTCAGAGACTATAGATTTTTTAAAGTATGAGTTAGAAAAATCAAATATAAAAATTAAGTATGAATTGGAAGAAAATTTACCTCCAGTTATTGTTGATCCTAAATATTTTCACCAGGCGCTACTGAATATCATTAAGAATGCAATGCAATCAATACACCATGATCATGGTGAAATTACAATTAAAACTGAGGAAGATATTTCAGGAGATGTTTTGATTCATGTAATTGATAATGGTGAAGGCATCCCGGATAATATGATGCCCAAAATATTTGAACCATACTTCACAACAAGAAAATCAGGCACAGGTCTTGGTTTAGTTATAGTTTATAAGATTGTTAAAGAGCTTGGTGGGGATATAAAAATTAAAAGTAAAGTCGGTGAAGGTACTACATTCACATTAAAAATGCCGGTTCTTGAAAAAAAGAAAAAGTTACTTACTTATGAGGTGAAAAATGAAACCAAAGTTGTTGATAGTTGATGATGAAGAACATATAAGGAATGGACTAAAAACAGCCCTGTCCCTTGATGGCTATGATGTAGAGGTTGCCGCAGATGGAGAGGAAGCTTTAAAAAAATTGGATATGGAGGATATAGATCTTTTAATAACAGACCTTAAAATGCCAAAGTTAACCGGTGAGGAGCTTATGAAAG
>QNBN01000135.1 GCA_003645695.1 Spirochaetota bacterium
CATTTCTACTATTTTTTTCACAATAGTTAATCCACAGCCTGAACCTTCAATCTTTCTATCAAGAGCAGCACGCCCTCGATAGAATACATTAAATATTTTGTCAATCTCATCTTTATTAATGCCTATACCATTATCTTCTACTGTTATTCTTACCCCCCCGTCTATTTTTTCAGAAGAAACATTTATATCTACATAATTATTCTTTCTATATTTAACTGAGTTGTCAAATAAGTTAGTAAGAAGTTGCAGTATCCTCCCCTTATCACCATAAACTGGTACCGATCCTTCCTTTAATTTAATATTTAATTTTATCCCAGATTTATTAACTGCTTCAAACTGTACAAGGTACTCATTGATAATATTGTTTAGATCTATACGTTCAACCTTCATTTCAGCTGTGCCAACTCTGGAAAGATTTAAAAGATCATCTATCATCTTAATTGCTGATTCTATATTCTCTCCAATTCTTCGTAAAATATAACGATCCTCCTCAGATTCAAACCTTTCTGCTAACTGTTCATCAATAATTTCAGCAAAACTCTTAGCAGTATACAGCGGACTTTTTAAATCATGAGAAATTGTATATACAAACTCCTCCAACTCTTTTGTTCTTTCCTTAACTCTTTTTTCCAGTGTATCTAAGTTTCTCTTCAATTGGCTTTCAAGTTCATATCTATAAATACCTGAGGAAAGTACATGACCTGAAAGCTCCATCATCCTTATATCCTTTAAAGTGTAAGAATGAAAATAATCGGTTATCACAAACATACAACCAAGCTTATTCCCATTTACAGTCAGAGGTATTGATATAAAATCCCCTGCTTTTACCTTTCTATCTTTATTTCCAAATGGGCTTTCAATGTCTCTGTTAATTTCGAAATATCTTATAACATTTTCATCAATGGATTCTTCCATAACAGAGAGGTATGCTCCGTATGAAAATATCCTGTTTTCATTAATAAACTCCCCTGAACTTTTATCAGTTATATAAGCATTGTCAAAAGTTCCCTTTCTTTTATTCCACAGTGCCACTCCAAGGTACAAAACATCCAGAATATTTATAATTTCTTCGGAAGCCATCTTGATAAGATCTTCTTTAGTTTTAGAGTTCACCATCAATGAAGTAAGCTGTATAAGGCTATCAGCCTTATTTATAAAATTGATAAAATCGGTAATATCCCGATAGATGCCTACTAAATAATGCTTGTCACCAAATTCAATTTGATCAATGGATACATCACAGCTTACAGACTCACCAGATTTTTTTACAATAATCGTAGCATATTCAACATGATTTTTTTCTTTGAGGTTTTCAAGAGCTTTTGAAAAGTGAGTGTATTCATCTTTTTCAAAAAAGGAAGGATCTTTATCTGCAACCTCAGCCCGGTTATATCCAAGAAACTTCTCCGACCCATGATTCAATATTAATCGATGATTTTCAAGTTCATATATAAATACTGGTTCGTTTGTTACGTCAAAAAAATCAATATTAATCTTATTAATTTCATTGGGTTTAACTTGTCTTATCCTACCGAATGTACCAACGTACAATCTGCTAGGTTCCTTATCTGGCTTTTCCCTGACTGTAGGAATATGAACACCTTGAGAATCCACGATAAACTCACTGTACTCGCCATCCTTTCTTTTCAATTTGAGATGTATTCCTTTAGCTCCTCTATTACCTGTTCTTCTTTCTCGAAAAGCTTTAGCAACTTTTCCAAGTTCCTCATTCGCTATCAAATCGCTAAAATGCCTACCAATGATTTCCTCTTTTGAAAAACCAAGTATTCTAAGCATTCTATCATCGATAGTTTTCAAAATACCATTGTGATCCACTCCATAATAAAAAACAGGAATATCCCTTTTGCCGTTTTTTATAAACTCTTCATACAGATCAAGGACTACTGCCTGATTAATTAATTCATATTTTTTGCGCTCCAGTTCTTCTCTTTTTTTAAAATATATAAAAGATGCAATGGCTTCTATTTCACTATCAGATGCGGATAGATCAATTACATAATCGAAGTTTTTGGTAATGGGGAAAAAATCTGATATATTATTTAAATTGTTAATTACACATACTGAAGGCACAATAAGAAAAAAATACTCAAAGAAATCATTTAGGGTTTCAACTATTTTATTGCATTCTTCAATAGTAGCGGTATACGTAAATAGAACAATTTGTTCCAGGCATATCTTTTCTTGATTTAAAAATTTTATAAAATCCTCTACTTTTATAAAATAACTTATATCTAAATTTGTGTCTTTAAGCTTTTCATAGTAATTCTTTAATTCTGATCCAATAAAGTTCATTTTATAATTTGTATTATTTCCCATACCTATTCCCATTAATTAATTCATACATCTAAAGAATTTATACTGTTAAACTTTCATTCTATACATCGTATATATCTATTAAAATTATAATATAAAAATAAGACAATTTCATACATTTAGTACAATTTAAATATAAAAAAAAGAGGGGTATCAATACCATATACCCCTCTAAACACTGGCTTACAGCCTCATTTATTAACCTTTTTGTTTATAACGTCCTTTTTATCACAATTTAATATTTGTCTAAGAACTATTTTTCTACTGTAACTTTACTTTTGCTTACCTTCCTGCTAAAAGTAATCTCACCATCCTTTACATCAACAAGTACAATGTCACCATCCTTGAAGCTTCCCTTTATGATCTCTTTAGCAAGTGGAGTTTCAATCATATTCTGGAGAACCCTTCTCAATGGCCTTGCACCGTAATTTATGTCATAACCCTTTTCTGCCAAATATTCTATGGCTTTATCGGTAAACTCAAGGTGTATATTTCTCTCTTTGATTCTATTTGCAAGATACTTAAGCTGCAACCTCGCTATATCTATAATATTCTCTTTTGTTAGAGAATGGAATACGACTATCTCATCAACCCTGTTAAGAAACTCAGGCCTGAAGCTCTTCTTCAGAATATCCATTACCATGCTTTTCATCTCTTCATATGATGTAGCTCTACCCTTATTTTCATAGTAATCAATTATATACTCAGAACCAAGATTTGATGTCATAATGATTACTGTATTCTTAAAGTTTACCGTTCGCCCATGGCTATCAGTTAACCGACCATCTTCCAAAATTTGGAGAAGAATATTGAAAACATCTGTATGAGCTTTCTCAATTTCATCAAGTAAAACAACAGAATAAGGTTTTCTCCTTACCGCCTCTGTTAGTTGGCCTCCCTCATCATATCCTACATAGCCGGGTGGAGCACCAATGAGTTTTGCAACTGTATGCCGCTCCATATATTCAGACATATCCAGCCTTATCATATTCTTCTCATCGTCAAAAAGAAACTCTGCAAGTGTTCTTGCAAGCTCCGTTTTACCAACTCCCGTTGGGCCAAGGAATATAAAACTACCGATCGGCCTATTTGGGTCTTTGATTCCTGCCCTTGCCCTTAAGATAGCATCAGCAACAGCCTTAACCGCTTCATCCTGTCCAATAACCCTCTCATGCAGATGCTCCTCAAGATGCAGGAGTTTCTCCATTTCACCCTGCATCAATTTAGACACAGGTATTTTTGTCCATTTTGATACAATCTCTGCTATATCCTCTTCATCTACCTCCTCTTTCAGCAAACGATCCGTTGATGAGATTTCTTCTTCCATTTTCTTATTTAGCTCTTTGTACTCCTTTTCTAATTCCATAAGCTTACCGTACTTCAATTCAGCGGCCTTATTTAAATCATAGTTTCTCTCAGCTTCTCCAATCTGGAATTTGACCTGTTCTATCTGCTCTCTAAGTTCTCTTATCTTCTGAATTTGTGCCTTTTCCTGTTCCCACTTGGACTTTAAATAATTTCTCTTCTCTTCTAAATCAGCAAGCTCTTTTTCTATTTTATTAAGCCTCTCCTTGGATGCTTCATCCTTTTCCTTTTTTAAGGCTTCCCTCTCGATTTCAAGCTGCATTATTCGTCTCATTATCTCATCAAGTTCAGAAGGCATTGAGTCTATTTCTGTCCTCAGTTTTGCCGCAGCTTCATCGACAAGATCAATAGCCTTATCAGGCAAAAATCTGTCAGAAATGTACCTATCGCTCAGTACTGCTGCTGCTACAAGAGCACTGTCTTTAATTCTAACTCCATGATGGAGTTCATATCTTTCCTTTAAACCTCGAAGTATTGAAATTGTATCCTCAACTGTAGGTGGATTAACAATTACCGGCTGAAAACGCCTCTCAAGTGCCGGGTCTTTTTCAATATATTTTCGATATTCGTTTAACGTTGTTGCACCTATACAGTGTAGCTCTCCTCTCGCAAGCATGGGTTTTAACATATTACCGGCATCAATTGCACCTTCAGCAGCACCAGCACCAACAACTGTATGAAGCTCATCAATAAACAGAATTATCTGTCCCTCTGATTCCTGGACCTCTTTTAAAACTGCTTTTAATCTCTCTTCAAACTCGCCTCTGAACTTTGCACCTGCGAGTAATGCTCCCATGTCAAGAGCAACGATCCTTTTATCCTTCAGTCCCTCGGGAACATCACCTTTTACAATTCTCTGAGCAAGCCCTTCTACTATGGCCGTTTTTCCAACACCAGGTTCACCAATTAATACGGGATTGTTTTTTGTCCTTCTTGAAAGAACCTGTATAACTCTCCTGATTTCATCATCCCTTCCTATTACCGGGTCAAGTTTTCCTTTTTGGGCTCTTTCTGTAAGATCTATAGCATATCTTTCAAGAGCCTGATATGTAGCTTCTGGATTAGGCGTGGTCACTCTTTGGTTTCCCCTTATATCCTTAAGAGCATTCATGACTTTATCACGTGTTATACCAAGGTTCCTCAGAATTCTACCACTATCTCCGTCGTCCTCAGTTAATGCAGTAAAAAGATGCTCTGTACTGATATACTCATCTTTAAGGGATTTAGCTTCCTTCTCAGCTTCTGCTAAAAGCATATTCAATCTTGAAGAGATGTAGATAGTTCCACCAGCCCCTGGCCCACTTACCCGGGGTCTCTTTGCAAGCAACTGATTAACTTCATTCTCAACAATTTTTATATCTACATTTAATTTTTTTAGAATTTGTGGAACTACTCCATTATCCTGTCTTAATAGAGCCAAAAGCAAATGTTCATTATCAATCTGCTGATGTCCATACTCACCAGCAATCAACTGGGCACTGCTTAAAGCTTCTTGAGCCATTTCTGTAAATTTATTTATATCCATTTTTTTACTCCTCTTATTAAATTTATTTTCGATTAATATTTAGCAATTTATATGCCAATTATTTTAAATAAGTCATCATAATTAATATGTTCATAACTTATTGATATACAAACAATTATTTAATTTTGTTCTAGACAGAGATTAGACATTAAGATATATGATACATTATGATACAGTATGCTGTATCATAATGATACAAACCAATCATTGAGGCGCTCATTATCATCTTAATACATTTCATATAAATACAATATATACAAAAAATAAACTTCTAGCGTGACTTTTTCGATCCCCTATCCTGTAAAAGATCTAACCAATTTAGATCAGAAGCCATAATATTTTTTTATTTTTAAAATTTCTATTTAAAAAATTGGATAATAGAAAATTCTTATACTATAATTTAATTAAAAAAAATTAAAGTCTTCAGAAAATGATTAATCAAAAACCCAAAATTCTCGTTGCTGACGATGATGATATCAATAGAAGTCTCCTCGTAAAATATTTGAATTCCCTTGGTTATTGTGTATCCGAAGAAAAAACAGGGAAAAGCACTTTTGAAAAAATTATGAAAGAAAAACCTGATGTGATTCTCTTAGACATAAATATGCCTGAAATGGATGGTTTTGACATACTGAAGGTAATTAAGTCAAATCCAGATACCAGAATGATTCCTGTTATTATCATTACGGGAATATCTGATAATCAGTACTACATCAAGGCAATAGAACTTGGGGCTGATGATTTTCTATTAAAGCCCTTTAATATATATCTCCTTAAAGCGAGGCTCCATTCTCTGGTTTCAATGAAGATGCTCTATGATATTAACTTAAAATATCAAAAAAAACTGAAGGAGAGCAACTTTGAATTATTAAACCAGCTGGTAAAAACTCAGGAGGTTACGATAGTTGCACTTGCAAAACTTGCTGAGTTTCGTGATCCTGAAACTGGGGGACACCTGGAAAGAATAAGGGAATATTCAAAAATACTTGCGGAGGAAATCACCAAAATAGATAAATACAAAAAGTATATAAATGAAAAATACATAAGTAATATATACAAATCGGCTCCTCTACACGATATAGGAAAAGTTGGCATCCCAGATTCTATTTTACTTAAGCCGGGTAAACTGACGAAAGAAGAATTTGAGATTATGAAAGGCCATTCAACTATAGGTGGTAATGCTATTTCTTCAGCACTGAAACAGATAGGAATAAAAACAAGCTTTCTCGACATGGCCAAGTTTATAACCTACTATCATCATGAAAGATGGGATGGTGAAGGTTATCCATTCGGGCTGAAAGGTGAGGATATTCCACTTTCTGCAAGAGTAATTTCATTAGCAGATGTGTATGATGCTCTAACAAGTAAAAGAATCTATAAGGATGCTTTTTCCCACGGAAAGGCAAAAACTATCATTGTATCTGAGGCAGGAAAACAGTTTGATCCGGATATTGTCGATGCATTTTTAAAAAGGGAAAATGATTTTTTGATGCTTAAAGAAGTCTATAAGGATAAAAATAATAATCAAGAAACAGTCCTTCTATAAATTCAGGAGTCTGTAAATTTATCTATGTAAATCTCATTTTTATAATATTCATAGATTAGAATATTTCCTTAATCTTTCCTCAAAATATATAGTAAGCTGAGAATATATTATAGACCAATCTCTGATTCTCATAGTCCACCTTTTACTAATATCATCAATAGCTAAATAGACTTATTTAAAAAGAGCATCTTCATTAGGAAAAATAGCCCTTGTTTTTGTTACTTTCTTTATACCTCTATTTAGACTTTCTATTGGATTTGTGGTGTAAATAAGGATTCTTATTTCCTGAGGATATTTAAATTAATTGGCAAGTTCTCCCCGGTTCTCTCGCCATGATTTTGAAATATGGGGATATCTTTTACCCTACTTTTTCTTGGGGATCATCAAGGGATGATAATGCCTCCTTCTCAGTAGCTGCTTTATAGATACCCTTAAGATCGTGAGCTACTACCTTCCTCTCCTTCCAACTTACATACTTTAATGAGTTTCGTATCTGATGTACTATGCATCTCTTTATATCCAAGAAAATCTGTTATCTCTTCATCAAATATTGTTTCAAGTACCTCTTTGCTGATTTCTTTCATGAAATCATTTAAATCCTTAATCTTTTTTTCTTTTAAAACCTTTTTTAATTCTTCTCTTTTAAACATTTCTAAATCTCCAGTAATTTTTTTATAGGCCACTTGGAGGAACCTCCGAGTGGTATTACTGAAGATTTATACAGTTTATTTTACACTAC
>QNBN01000136.1 GCA_003645695.1 Spirochaetota bacterium
ATTGGGAAAGTTAAACTACTTTTTAAATCACAATGAAAAGGCTAAAAGGTACCTTTTACAAGCTTTAAGGAGGGATAGTTCACTGGCGGAAGCGCACTTCTACTATGCACTTTTACTCGAGAAGGATAGAGTTTATGACAGAAGTATCGAAGAGTTCATGGAGGCCCTCAAAGGGGATCTTTATAATTTTGATTGTTACTATCATCTTGGAAATATTTACAGGGACATGGGGGATGTATCAAAAGCGGTGGAGCATTATGAGAAGGCGATCGAAGAGGGAAGTGATGATGTAGAAAAGTACCTAGAGGCAAAATATATTTATGCTGATTTTCTCGTTCATCAAGGTAAACTCGGAAGAGCATTATCCCTATGGAGGGAGATCCATAGTGTTCGCCCAAGTTATAAAGATGTGGATCACAAACTAAAGGTTTATGAAGAGATAAGTAAAAGCGATAATCTTACAAAGTTTGTTGTTTCAACAAAAGAGGAATTTTTAAACATCGGTAAGAAGATTCTTGATGTGTTGAATATTAATGTTGAGAAATATACAATGTTAAAGGATGACCTACTTGAGTTTGTCGGAAAAGCCAGGATTGGTAAAGAGGAAATTTACGTTGTTACACACATTGCCAAATGGACTATTCTTGTAGGAGAACTTCCTATAAGAGAACTACTTGAGAAGATGACAGATGAGGGAGCAAGTAGAGCCATTTTTATAACCTCATCTGATTTCACAGAAAAAGCCTATGATCTTTCGAGAATTAGACCTCTTGAATTAATACCCAGAAATGACCTCGAAAAAATATTAAAAAGGGTTTTTCAGAATTAGCAGTATAAATTCTGCTGATTTTCTCTATTTTTTATTTATCTTATAAGTAGGATAGATATTTTAAACCCTCCGTGATTAGAAAACATCAGATCTCTTTATTAACCAGTAAATTTGGTTTTTAACATTGGTTAAATAGTAAATTTTTAAAATTTTTGTTGCTATTTTTTTTAAATTAATTTAACTTAAGGCGAACTTAAAGTTTTCTTGATTAAATAAAAATTGCTTGAGACTTTAAGTAATTAACCTAATAGATCAAATATTAAGAAGTTCACCAGTATAAATGTATTTTTATTTGAATTTTACTATTGGTTATATAAATTTTTTAAAAAAAGTCAATATTTGCTTTAACTTACTCAGCTATATAAAGCTTTTATTAATGAGTCTGTTATAAAAACCATTTTTATCAGTTTTGAAAAAAAGTGCTAATTGATAACTCTTTAAATATAAACAATTATATATCATGTATTATGTGAAAATTATGAAAAATAACAATTTAATGCCTTTTTAGAATGGAATCATTAATTTTTTGCGATGTTTAAATTATTTTGTTAAGAGATAGTTAGTGCTATCCGGAGGTTTGTAGTATGGATAAACAGTTTATCGAAAAGATTAAAAAGAAATTACTCGAAAAGAAAGAAGAAGTTTTATCCTCTTTAAAAAAGGAGGTCGATGAGGAAATATCGGATGTCGAAAGCGATTCTGTAATTGGAGATATTGTGGATGAGGCAAATAATGTCTATGAACTTCAGGTACTTTCGAGACTTTCCCAGAAGGAGCAGGAAAAACTTGAGGAGATCAATGCTGCTTTGCAGAGGATAGAAGAGGGGACTTATGGGAAATGCGTTGTGTGTGGACAGCCGATTGAGGAAAAAAGATTGCTGGCTATTCCGGAAGCGAGAAAATGCATAAAATGTAAGGCAGCAGAGGAAAGAATGAAAATTAGATAATTTAATCTGGAAGTAAAATATGTCAGGTTCAAATAAAGAAATAGAAGGGGAGATACTTTCGATTTTTAGAAACCTTGTGAATGATGCGATTGATTATCTAAAAACAGGTTATAGGTCAAATCCTGATAGAAAATCTTTCAACAAAACATCATTAGAGACAGATCGTTTAAAAACTGAGAAAGCTTCAGATTATTTGTCAAATAAGCTTTCAGATGAAAAAAGAAAAACTATTGTAAATAAATTAGAAGATACAATCCAGGAAAAAGCCAGAAAACTCAGGGAAATCTCGGATGAGATAGCTAACTGCAAGAAATGCTCCCTCTATTTGAAAAGGCTTAACCCGGTAGCTGGCGAAGGCAATCCTGATGCCGATATTATGTTTATAGGTGAAGGTCCGGGAGAGATGGAAGATATAAAAGGGAAACCTTTTGTAGGGAGGGCAGGAAAACTTCTTACAAAAATGCTTTCGGCCATAAATCTTACACGGGAAGAGGTATTTATAACAAACGTAGTTAAATGTCGTCCTCCTGGAAATAGAACTCCTCTGCCCAACGAGGTAAATGCCTGTTTTCCATATCTCGAGAGACAGATCGAGGTAGTACAACCCATGATCATATGCTGTCTTGGAGGGCCTGCTATAAAAACCATCCTTGGTGTTAGTCAGGGGATATCAAAATTGAGGGGAAATATCTATAGATATAAAGATATCCCTGTAATACCAACATACCACCCTGCAGCTGTATTGCGATTTCCCGATAAATACAGAAGACCAGTTTGGAACGATCTGAAGATGTTGAGGGATCTCTACAAAGATTTGAAATCGGAAACATAGATGTATGCAGAGATTGTTTTTAACAGACCAATTTCCCCCTATACCTATCGTATTCCTGAAAATATGAATAATATTCAGATAGGAATGAGGGTTGAGGTGGATCTTTCCGGCAGTTTAACTACAGGAATTGTCTATAGAATAACTGATAATTGCAGTTTGGAGGATATTAAACCTATTAAACAAGTGATTGATAAATCCCCGGTGCTAAATGATGATCTTATAAAGGTTGCTGAATGGATATCTCAGTACTATGTGTGCTCCCTTGGTGAGGCATGCTGGGCAATAATCCCGAAGGGTGTTAAGAAAAGGGATGTAAAAGTAAAACATGATGGATATTCTACAAGATCTAAAGATATCTTTGAATTAACTCAAGAACAATCACATGTTCTGGATGAATTAACTAGGGCTGTTGAAAGATCAGAATTATATACATATCTGTTACATGGTGTTACGGGAAGCGGTAAAACTGAAGTATATCTCAGGGTAATAAAAAGAGTGATTGAGATGGGTAAAGGAGCGATCCTGCTGGTTCCTGAAATAGCACTTACACCCCAAACCGTAAGGTATTTTGAAAAGCGATTTGGCAATACCCTTGCTGTGCTTCATTCCAGACTGACAAAGGCGGAAAGGATAAATGAATGGTACAGAATAATGAATGGGGAAAAAAAGATTGTTATTGGCGCACGATCTGCCATTTTTGCACCGCTAAAAAGAATTGGCATTATAATTATAGATGAAGAGCATGAAACAAGCTATAAGTCTGACGATACTCCAAGATACAATGCGAGAAGCGTAGCCTACTACAGAGCAAAAATGCACAATTCGGTTTTAATTTTGGGGAGTGCCACCCCATCGATTGAGAGTTACTACCTTGCTAAGAGTAAGAAGTTCAAGCTATTGGAATTAACTACCAGAGTATTAAATCAGAATTTACCGAAAACTAAAATCTCGGATCTAAGGAAGGTCAGGGGTAGAAAGTTTATATCAAATCAACTCTATAGAGCTATAGAGACAAGACTGAAAAACAATGAACAGGTTATACTTTTCTTAAATAGAAGGGGCTATTCTCCCTTTGTGTTCTGTGAAAACTGTGGCTATGTTATGAAATGCAAGAATTGTGATATCTCTATGACCTATCACAGAAATAAAAAGAAATTAATCTGCCATTACTGCGGGTACACGGTTGACCCGCCTGAACTATGTCCAAATTGTGGCTCTGAGAAAATTTCATTCTCTGGCTTTGGTACCGAGAGGATTGAGGACCTTCTAAATAATCTCTTCCCAGGTGCAGTAATAGTAAGAATGGATACTGATACACTAAAAAGGAGAAAATCTCTTTCCGAGATATTAAATGCTTTTGCGAAGAGACAGATTGACATTTTAATAGGTACACAAATTGTTACAAAAGGGCTTCACTTCCCCAACGTAACTCTTGTAGGGGTATTAAATGCAGATATTGCACTCAATTTCCCGGATTTCAGAGCAGCAGAAAGAACATTTGATCTCATTACTCAGGTTGCTGGGAGAGCAGGCAGAGGGGAAAAGGGTGGAGAAGTTATAATACAGACTTATAACCCATCTCATTATGCAATTCAGACGGCAAAAAGTCATGATTATTTAACTTTTTTTATACAGGAAATTAAGTACAGACAGGCACTTAACTACCCTCCATTTTGTCGAATTGTAAGACTGGTGTTTAGAGGAAAGAAGCAGAAAAAACTGTTTGAGACTGCCTGCATAGCCATAGATATAATTAAGGAAAAAGCAAAAAATAAAGTTGTAATACTTGGTCCCTCTGTTTGCCCACTTTCAAGGATAAAACAGAACTACAGAGTCCATGTTATTGTAAAAACTGATGGAATAGCAGGTATTAATTCGGTTTTGTTTGAGTTAAACAGTAAGGTAAAACGGGTAAGCGGAGTTTACATGGAGATAGATATCGATCCAATTTCAATGTTATGAGTTTATGAATGTATAAAAATTCTTGTATCATAGCGACAAAAGAATTATCTTAAAGAATATGAATACGCAGGTAAGAATATATCCAGATCCAGTATTAAGAAGAGTTGCTGACAGTGTTGAAAATATTGATGAGAGTATCAAGAAACTAATTGCAACTATGTTTGAAGTTATGAAATTAGAGGGAGGAGTCGGTCTTGCAGCTCCGCAAATCGGGGTAAATAAAAGAGTCATTGTAATTTCTATAGACGAAAAGGGATTTGAGAGGTTTGCACTTATAAATCCTGTCATAGACTTTTTTTCAGATCGAAAATCTAAAATGGAAGAGGGTTGCTTAAGTGTTCCGGGAATAAGGGCTGATGTAAAGAGGCCTTCCAAAATTGTTGTTAGTGGGGTTGGCAGAAGTGGAAGGCAAATAAGCCTTGAGACAGGAGGGCTACTTGCACGCGTAATACAGCATGAGGTAGATCATTTAAATGGTGTTTTATTCATTGATAGAATTTCAGAAAAAGAGAAAAAAAGAATTTTTGAAGATTTGAATATGTTAATTAACAGGGCTAATAGCAGTGTTAGGTAATTCATGGTAAAATTTAAGAGTAATGTAAAATAAAATGACCTAAAGTAGAGCTTTGATGGTTTCAAACTGGTGGACTGTGATTAATGAAGAATATAAGAATAGCATTTTTTGGTACTGCTGGCCTTTCAAAATCTGTCTTAGAAGCTCTCTATAATGAAAAATATAATATTTCTTTAGTTATCACGAAGCCCGACAAAATAAGAGGTAGGGGAAAAAAGCTTCTTCCAACATCCGTTAAACAATTTGCGCTTGAACATAATATTCCTGTGGTTGCTCTCGAAAAAGTAAATCCTGACTTTATAGATTTGCTTAAAGAGTACAGGATAGATATTTCTCTGGTTGTTGCCTTTGGTCAAATCTTACCCGCAGAAGTTATTGATTATCCCCAGTATGGGAGCTTAAATCTTCATGCTTCACTTCTACCACAACTAAGAGGGGCATCGCCTATCCAATCTGCTATTCTTTTTGGATTGAAAAGAACTGGAATTACACTTCAGAAAATGAAGTTTAAAATGGATGCGGGGGATATACTGGCACAGGAAGAGATTGCAATTTTGGAAAACTGGGGTGCTGAAGATCTTTTAAAGGTTGTTATAGAAACATCTCCAACCTTCGTTATAAAAAAGATACCTCTGTATCTTGAGGGTAAATTAACACCAATTCCGCAGGATGATTCCAAAGCAACCTACTGCTATTCTTTGAAGAAGAGTGATGGGTTAATCGATTGGAATACAGATGCAGTACGAATAGTAAGGAAAATTCTGGCTTTCAATACCTGGCCTGTTTGCTATACCTATTTGAAAGGTAATATTTTACGTTTGTTTAAAGCTACTGTATATTCTAATCTATCAAAAGAAATTGATATGTTAAAACCAGGGGAAATTTTTGACGTAGATAAAAAGATTGGTATATTGGTTAAAGTAAAAGGTGGAGCTGTGGCAATTCAGGAATTGCAGCTACAGAATAAAAAGAGGATGAACTTTATTGACTTTGTCAATGGTTACAGAAACATTAGAGGTATAATCCTGGGTAAATAAAAAATAGAAAATAAAAACTGGTAAATATAGATCGATAGTAAGTTCAAGCAGATAATAGATAAAGTAAACATTCAATCAAAATTTGTAGTATTATTTATATCTTTAGCGCGCCGATTTTTTATATCTATGGCAAATTATAAATGAGCATTGATACATAAATTGTCTAATTACATGTAAAATTCTTAAACGAAAGAAAAGAGTATAGCTTTGCTAGATCATAAAACAGTTGATTAATTTTCTTCCAGTTGATATAAAGAATATACAAGTTTGAAATTGTTAAAAAAATAAAAAGTTTTTTATAAAGCAGTAGGAAGTCCACAGTAAATAAATAAAGTTAAAATACAACAAATAATACTAAGATGAAAGATACAATAAAAAGATTGTATGGGAAAAATGGAATTAAGAGAAAATTGCTAAACAGAGTATTTTCGGGGTTTGGTAATTTCTTCCAGTTATTCAAGGATTATGTTACCACACACACAGCGATTATTATAAGAAATGTTATTATTATTCTTCTGCTCTTCAGTATTGTTTCAGTGGGTGTATCATTTATTGTTTTTATAACCTTTAGAAGAGGAAAACCTGAAGTTTCTGTTCCAAATGTGGCTGGTAGAGAGTTAATTGATGGTTTAATTGAGCTACAAAAAAAGAAGCTTTATGTTGTAATAGATCCGAGATACTTCAGCAATTATCCGAAAAATATTATCGTTGAGCAGGAACCAAAACCTGGAAGTATAGTTAGAGAGGGAAGAGAGGTTAATTTAATTGTTTCTAAAGGGCCTATTATATCAATAGTAGAGGATTATAAGGGTAAGACTCTGGCATATGTAAGAAATAGACTGGAGGAGATATTCTCGTTTCAGGGTAAAACAATAGAGATAGGGAATATTACCTATGTATCCTCGGATGCTCCGAAAGGCACGGTAGTTGGTCAGTATCCACCTCCGAATACTCCGATAGGAAGTGTAGATAAAATAGATTTGATAATCAGTCGTGGTAATGAGAGTGAATCCTTCTATCTAAAAAATTATGTTGGTAAGGATATAAATGATGTTATGCAGAAGATGGCATTGAGAGGAGTTCTTATTCATGTAATTCCCGAAAATATAGAAGATCCTCAAAAAAATGGTATTATCCTATCGCAGGAGCCAGAGAAAGGAACTCTGGTTAAAAGAAACGAAACTGTAACATTCCATGTTGGTTATTTGCCTTCCGAAGTACAGACAGACAAGCTGTATGCACGCGTTGTTAACTTTGATCTTCCACCTAATATAGAATCAGGAAAAGAGGTAAATGTCAGGATCCTTGTAAAGGATAAAGCG
>QNBN01000137.1 GCA_003645695.1 Spirochaetota bacterium
AAATATACCCTAAGCCTTGGGAATAAGATTATAGAGCTTCCTAACTCAGAGGCAGAACAATGGCAAAAGGCAGTAAGGAAGGTAATCAACGAATATATGTCTAACGCCACTAAAAAGGGGTTTGACGGTAATAAATACGTTGAAACTTTGCAAAATTACATAAAATCAATAACTAGTGAAAAATAAAGTTCATAAAAGAATGACAGCTAAATTATCAGCTTATTATAAATTCAAAGGGGCAATCCATGTTATAATCGATTCTTCCAAATGGATAGCTGCAATATCCATAGCTTTAATGATGCTTCTAACAACAGCGGATATTATATTGAGGTTTTTTCATCATCCGATTACTGGCAGTTACGAAATAGTTGGATTTCTGGGTGCCCTTTTTGCCTCGTTTTCACTCTCATACACAGCTGTTATGGGGCTTCATATTTCGGTTGACTTTGCTGTAAAAAAGTTATCATTAAAAGTTAGGAATAAAATAGAGTTATTCAATCACATAGTTTCAGCTATACTTTTTGGTCTTATAAGCTGGCAATCCATAAAATATGGGATTAGTCTAAAAGTTGCAAACGAAGTATCCTTAACCCTTAAAATTCCAACTTATCCTTTTGCTTTTGGAATCGCAGTTGGTTGTGCTATTCTAAGTTTATTTCTGATATTAAAATCTATGGAAATAATTTTTGAAAAGTTCGATAAACAAGCTTAACGAATTAAGGAAATAATATGGCTCCTCAGGTAGTAGGTCTCATAGGTATTGCCGCTCTTCTTTTATTAATAATGATAAACATCCCAGTAGGGTTTGTTTTAACTCTCGTCGGACTTTTAGGCTTTGGGTATTTGATAAATATTAATGCAGCTCTTAACATGGTTGCCAAGGATTTCTATACCGTTTTTACCAGCTATGGATTAACTGTTATCCCTCTATTCATCCTGATGGGCCAGGTTGCATATCACTCCGGCATCAGTAGAAGGCTGTTTGATTCCACATACATGTTTATTGGCCACAGGCCTGGAGGTCTTGCGATAGCAACAATTATTGCATGCGCTGGTTTTGCTGCAATATGTGGATCAACAAATGCAACAGCTGCGACTATGGCTCTAGTTACCATTCCCGAAATGAAACGGTATCACTATGATGACAGTCTTGCAACTGGTGTTGTTGCAGCGGGGGGAAGTCTGGGTATTTTGATTCCTCCAAGCGTTATTTTTATTATCTATGGATTAATGACGGAGCAATCCATTGGCAAGCTTTTTATGGCAGGAATAATTCCAGGTGTAATGCTAACTTTTCTGTTTATAATTGCAATATTTATATGGAGTCACCTAAAACCCGAAATTGCTCCACCCGGGGAAAAAAAGCATATTTCAGAAAGGATAAAATCTCTATCTGGGTTGATTGAAACCATTATACTATTTTTGATAGTAATAATCGGCCTTTTTCTTGGCATTTTTACGCCAACTGAAGCTGGTGCTATTGCAGCTTTTAGTACGACTGCATTAGCTTTTGCACGGAGAAACATAAGAATAAAAGACTTTTTTCAAGCTCTGTTTGAAACAGCAAGAATATCCTGTATGATACTTGTTATAGTCGCTGGAGCAACCGTTTTTGGACATTTTCTTGCTGTCACCCAGATACCCTTCAGTATCGCAAATTGGGTTACTTCTCTAAATCTCCCACCATCTCTTGTAATGGCAATGATCATTGGCGTATATTTGGTGGGAGGATGTTTTATTGATTCATTGGCTCTAATAATGTTAACAGTACCTATCTTCTATCCGGTAGTCCTGGAACTGGGGTTTAACCCGATATGGTTTGGAGTTATTATTGTACTTGTAACTCAAATAGGCGTAATTACCCCTCCTGTAGGTATAAATGTATACGTAGTTAGTGGGGTAGCTAAAGATGTTCCTTTACATACGATATTTAAAGGTGTAATTCCCCTGTTAATCGCACTGATTGTGGGAACGGCCCTGCTAATTCCATTTCCTCAGATAGCTCTTTTTTTACCAAGCCTGATGAAGTAGGACATGTTGACAATTCTCTAAATAGAATCAGCTCCATATTGGATCATTCCCAAACCTTCTTTGGATATAGGCTTCTTCATCAAGTATAGCATCTCCTGAAAGAGGGTACTTATAATTATTTATAAAATCTGTTATTATTTTATATGCTTTATTGATTTTTCTTATCATCTCCCGGCATTCTTTCTCATTTTTACTGCCACTATCCGGATGCCATTTTTTAACAAGCTCTCTATACCTGTCTTTAATAACCTGTAGTGTCGCCCTCTCTGGCAGACCCAGAATTTTTGCAGCTTCTGCTATTTCTTTTATTCTATTTTCATTCAAAATACATCCCCCAAAACTATGTGGCATATATAAAACTTAAGATTATTTTTTATAAGGTATAGCACAAATATTTTAGATAAGGTTTTATTATTACCCAAAGTCTACTTGCCTATTTCAATCATTCAGTTATAATATAATATAATTTAATTGAATAATAAAAAGACTATTTTTTTATAATAAAACTAATGTTTTTATAAATAAGTTTGCTTTCTTTACATAAAAAATTAAGGGGCTATAGGTAACATGGAAAAAGTCAATGAAGAAGCAAAAAAATTCTGGGAAGAAAAAGAAAAAATATATGGAGAACCAGTTAAATTCTACACATTTGCAACCTTCCTTGGCAGGTCAGGAGGAAAATCAGTTCACTTGGGTGGACTTATATACATAATAAATAAAAATCTCTGTTTTGAGGATTTTGAGAGGGATAACTGGTTTTCAAAATTAATAACCAAGGACAAAAAATATGAAAAAACCGAATTCTCAATTGAACTGGATAGTATTGAAAAAATCCAGTTAGTTACAAAATCAAGCTCAATTAAATGTATCCTTGGATATATCAAGGATAATGAAACAAAAATAGTTAAAGGATTTGGACGGTTTATTCTTCAGCCTGTTACACAGATAAAATTAAGAGATGGAAACTCATATTTTTTTGAAACAATGAGACAGAAAGAACTTCTTGATGCCCTTAAATTCTAAAGATTCCAATCAATTTGTATCTTTTCTTTTATTGCATCATTTCTCGTTAAGCATTTTTAAAAACTCTTCTTCTGTAACAAGTTTCGCTCCGACCTGACTGGCCTTTTCTAATTTGCTTCCTGGATTTTCTCCTACAAGTAGATGTGTAGTTTTGCCAGTAACCTGAGAAACTACTTTGCCTCCTCTCTTTTTCACCTCTTCCATTGCTGTTTCTCTTGGTTTAAAGTTTTTAAAACTACCAGTAATACACCATACCTGTCCTTCAAATATCTTTGAATATTCCTCTTCTTTTTCTTTTTTTCCCTTTGAAAACTTCAATCCTGCTTTTTTTAATTTCTCTATCATATCTAAAATGTACGGATCATTGAACTGTTGAATAATCTTTTCAGCTGTTTTAGGTCCAATTCCCTGTATTTTAGTAAAAATATCAGGTTTTTTTTTCTTTGCTGTCTTTATTAATTTATCTATACTATCAAAACCAGCTTCAATTAATAATTCTACAACCTTGGGGCCAATCTCTTCTAATCCCAATGAAGCTAGAACTACTTCAAAAGGTTGTTCTTTACTCTTTTCTATACCTTCTTTAATTAACTTAACCTTTTTTTCAGCAAAACCTTCAACTCCAAGTAAGTCGTCCGGATTAAAAAAGTAAATATCAGGAATATCTTTTATTAAACCCAATTCAATAAGTTTTTTAACAGTTTCCGGACCAAGATTTTCTATATCCATCTGACCTCTGCCGACAAAAAAGCTTATTCTTCCATATATCCTCGCTGGGCAATTGCGATTAGGACAAAATAGATGTGCACCATCCTGAATAAGTTTACTTCCACATACAGGACATTCTTCTGGCAGCCTAAATGTTTTGTTACCTTTATCGTTCTTTTCAATAACCTCATCAACAGCTGGGATAACATCACCATGACGACTAACTGCTACCACATCACCAATAGCTACATCAAGACTATTTATGTAATCCTGATTGTGTAGGGTAACATTACTCACAGTAGTTCCAGCAATCCACACCGGTTTTATTCTTGCAACCGGTGTGATTCTTCCCGTTCTCCCAACCTGTACATCTATATCCAGTATTTCTGAAACGGCCTGGGGTGCTTCAAATTTAAACGCCATGGCCCATCTTGGATGATGAGCAGTATAACCGAGCTTATCTCTTATCGGATATTCATTTATCTTAACAACAAGACCATCAATATCATACGGAAGCTTATCTCTAACCTCTTTCATCCTGATAATAAAATTATCAATATCCCGGTAAGTTCCCCTTACCCATCCAGTATGTTTTTTAAAGATATTATCATATTCTTTTTTAATAGTAGATGAAAAATACCCGACATCATCAAAAACTCTAAATCCAAGCTCAGTAAGCTTATGTAAAACCTTTAGATGTTCCTTGATACTCACATCACCATAGAAACCTTCGTAGACATATGATTTAAGCGGAATCTTTGCGACCTCACTACTTTTCTTTCTTCTTAAGCTACCAGCTGCAAAGTTTCTCGGATTCGCATATATGCTATCGAATTGACTATTTAATTTCTCAAAATCCTTCCTGTCAATATAGATTTCTCCCCTAAAAATTGATGTTACTGGTTCTGATAACCTGAGAGGAATATCTTTGATAGTTCTTACATTTTCAGTTATATCATTACCAACAAATCCATCCCCCCGGGTTACCGCTCTAACAAGAATACCATTCTCATAATGCAAAACTATTGTTGATCCATCAATCTTTTCTTCCACCGTAAAAGAAATGTCATATCCAGTATCATTTCTGGATTTTTCTATCCAACTTTCAAGCTCATCTATTGTATATACTTTATCAAGGCTCAACATAGGAAAAGGATGCCTAACTTCAGGAAATTCATTATCAAGGTCTGAACCAACCCTCTTTGTAGGGCTATCTGGTAATGCAAGGTCAGGATATCTCCTTTCAAGCTTCAGTAATTCATCAAATAAAGCATCATACTCTCTATCAGAAATTTCAGGTTGAGCTTTTTTGTAGTACAAATCCTGATGTCTCCTTACTTCATTTACCAGATACTCTATCCTTTTTTTTACTTTATCTCTGGTCATCGGGCATCCCTCACATATGCTATTATCCTCTTGTCATTACACTTCCACATTTGGGACAACGTTTTTTCATACAAGGTTCTCCAGGAGTATGAGGCTCCCGATAGCCACACTTCGGGCAAACACAGTATCCTCCCGGTCCGAGGCCTCTTCCGCCACCTCGTCCCATACCTCCTCCACTACCTAAACCTCTTCCAGTTCCAGAACCTCTTCCTAATGGACCTTTTCCATCTCCTCTTGGCATTTTTTTATCTCCTATTATTATTATAATTGATTTACACTTAATTATAAAATAACTTAAAAGAAATGAATAATAAAATAAATAATTTATGTGCTACAATCCTCGATAGCATTGATTGTGCAGTTTTTACAATTGATTTAGATTTCAAAATAACTTTCTTCAACCATGCTGCGGAAAGTATCACCGCATTTAAAAAAGAAGAAGTATTGGGAAAATACTGCTATGAGGTTTTGCGCACCAATGCCTGCGAAACAAACTGCCCTTTTCGTGAAGCTTTAAAGGAAAAAGCTAAAATAACTGGAAGAAGGATAGAGATTTTAGACAAATACTATAGCTCGATCCCTGTTATTGCAGGTTCAAATATCATTAAAGATAAAAATATTGGTATTATTGGAGGCATTATAAACTTCAAAGACATTACGAATATAGAAAATCTAAAAAAAGAAGTAATTAAAAAGTTTCAATTTGGAGATATTATCAGCAAGAATCACAGAATACTTCAGATTTTCGATATTTTACCTGATATTGCAGAATCAAACTCAAATTTACTTATCGAAGGTCCAAGCGGATCTGGTAAAGAGGTATTTGCAAGAACCATTCATAATCTAAGCAGAAGAAAGGATCATCCATTTATCGCTGTAAATTGCGGTGCTCTCCCTGACACGCTTCTTGAATCAGAATTATTTGGATATGTGCCCGGGGCCTTCACAGACGCTGTAAAAAGAAAACCGGGAAGATTTGAACTTGCAAATGGTGGGACTCTGTTTCTGGATGAAATTGGCGATACATCACCTACCCTTCAGGTAAAACTTCTTAGAGCAATCCAGGAAAAGACCATTGAACCATTGGGAAGTACAAAATCGATTAAAGTCGATGTAAGAATAATATGCGCAACAAACAAAGACCTCCTAAAACTTGTGCAGGAAGGTAAGTTTAGAGAGGATCTTTACTACAGGATAAATGTAATTAAAATAACCTTACCTCCATTGAAAGAAAGAAAAGAGGATATTCCTCTGCTTATTCAACATTTTATTAAAAAGTTTAATGCTACCACAGGAAAAAATATCAAAGGAATTACAGAAGAAGCTTTAACTGTTTTAATGGGATACAGCTATCCAGGAAATATTCGAGAACTTGAAAACATTATAGAGCATGCCTTTGTTTTAAGTAGGAGTGATTACATAGACGTTAACCACCTACCATCTGAGATAATAGAAACAGACGAAAAAGACAGAAGAATCCTTCCATTGGATGAAATTGAGAAAAATGCCATAATAAAAGCCATCACCCAATTTAATGGAAATAAACAAAAAGCTTCTGAGGCTCTCGGTATTGATAGAACCACACTCTGGAGAAAGTTGAAGAAGTACAATATTAATATTTAGTTGCATATTGCAACATAAATAAAAATATGCAACGCTAACAGTTAATGACTTTATTTATAATTTACTGATATACAAGCAAATATATTAAAGTTTAATTGGCACGTTTTATGCTAAATTACAGGTGAAAGTATGAAAATTCTTATACCATCTGAGAATAATCGAGTTGCACCAAGGTTTTGTGCTGCAAATAATTTTATGGTCTTTGACATTCTGGATAATGGCGAAATAAAAGGCAAAAAGATAATTGATGTTTCTGGAAAGGGTAATTTTGAGAAAGCTAAGTTTGTAAAGGAGTTAAAAATTGACATTGTTTTATGTCTGGGGATAGAAAACTGGATATATTATTATTTAACAGGCTTTGGTATCAGGGTTTTACCCGGAATAAATGGTGATATTGAAACTGTGATAAATGCTCTAATATTCGGACGTTTAAGCTTTTGTCCTTTTCCAGAGTATGGATTTAAGGTTATACCTGGTAGAAGGCATAGAAGAGGATGGATGGAACATATGGGTTTTCATGACGGCCATTTTAAAAATAGATATATATAAAAGGGGGAATTGATATGTTTATATCACCTTTTTATCTATCAGTATACGGTTATAAACCTATAGTATATCCAGGATTTTATCCATATCCCTTTTATCCATACCCTATTTTTCCATTAAGATTTAATTACTTGAGGTGGCGAAGAAGAGGAAGAGGAAG
>QNBN01000138.1 GCA_003645695.1 Spirochaetota bacterium
ATTTCTTCTACGGAGACTACGGTATTGCCTTCAATATTAATCTCCTTTATAGGTAAGTTCTCTATTACTTCAAAAACTACTTTGTAACCGTCTCTGAATGATTCTAATTTTATTTTAACATCTTTAAAATAACCCAGATCATATACTGCTTTTAGATCTCTTTCTATATTTTCTTTGGAAAATACGTCTCCCAGGTTGGAAGCGATTTGAGAAATTATTAAATCCATAGAAATATTTTCATTCCCCTGTACTACTATAGCAGTAATCTTTCCCTGATTGTTTGCCTGAGCCTGGACTAAATTTAAACTACTTAAAATAAATATTAAAGTTAAAATTCCAAATATAAGTATCTTGCTCCATTTGTTCTTTCTCACTTTTTATTCCTCCTTGATTGGGGGTCAGGTCTCAACATTTGACATAACTTACTCCTAAACAAGACAGCCAAAAATGTTATGTCAAATGTTGAGACCTGACCCCATTTTATTTTATTAGAATTCATATTGTAATTCAAATTTTAATTCAAATTCACCATCTTGTGAACCTACTGAACCTATTTGAGTACTTAAAGTCAGGTCATTTTCAAGTTTATATTCTAATTCCAGGTCACCTATTCCCATTTCAAATAAAGGCGCAGAATAGGATAAATAAAAATTTTCTGAAAAATACTTTCCTATTTTGAAGGCTAAGGTTTCTAAGGCAAAGCCAGGAAAAAAAACTAAATCAGAACCCTCTTCCTTTTTAAAGATTGTTTCAATTTTAAATTCGTCTAACCCTAAACTATCAGCTACTTGATTTTCTATCTGGTTTAAAAATCTTATGCTCAACCCCTGGGCAATCAAATTAATCATTTCTTCTCTTAAAATTGTTTCCATTTCTCCCTCGGTCAAACCTGCATAGTTTTTATTAAACATCAAAAGAGAAATTATCTCACTTTCACTTAAGACCGGGGAGGAACTGAGGGTAACCGTTGGTTGAGCAAGAATTCCACTTATGTTTACAAACACATCTATGTCATCAATTTCAGTCTTTGCTCTTAGATCTAAAATCATATCTTCCCCTGTAGAATCAACAAATATTATTTTACCATCAGATACCCTGAACCTCTTATCTAAAAAGGTAACATAGCCCTGTTTAATCTGTAATTCCCCGTTTAATTTGGGAGCAGATAGAGCTCCTTGAACTTTTACGCTTCCCGCTAATTTCAAATTAAAATCGCTGGTTTCAGCTATAAGATCATCTAAAATTTTTACCTCAAGATCGATGTCTCCTTTAAGGTTAATTAATTTAGATAAAAGCTCAGATGAGTTTAAAGGGATATCTTTATTGTTTTCTTCCCAGTTAAATTCTCCCTGAGAAAGAGTTAGGATTCCTTCTATGTGGGGAGAGGCAAAGGGACCGGTTAACTTTACTTTCAAATCGGCCTGGGCCTGGAAAATATCCTGGTATAGAATTTCCTCCTTATTACTCCATATATTAATATTTAAATCCTGAGGTTGCAAATTTTTTAAAGCAAATTCTCCGGAAGTATAAATCTTATATCGGTCAATCTGGAAATTCATATCTTCTATCTTAACTAAATTATCTTCTACCCGGAGCGATACATTTAAGCCATTAATTTTGGCCGGTAATTCATAAAGTTCTACTTCTCCATCTGCAAGGGCGATACTTCCATTCAAAATCGGTTGATTTAAAGTTCCGGAAAGTTCTAATTTAGCATTGGTTAAGCCCTGGAGCTGTTTAATATCTCCTTTGAAGAACATACTAACAAAACTTAAATCAGCATTTTCCAAAGTAAGGATAAAGTCTATGGGAATATCGGATAAACTTGAAGTAACTTTTTCCTTGCCAATAGAAGAAAACTGATAAGGAATCTTGCCCTTTCCTTTTATTTGATGACCTTCTTTATCCAGAACAAATTGCTTAACCTCCAGGATATCCTGGTTATAGAGGGCTTCAAAAGTAAAATTATCAAAAATAAAATCCTGGAATTTACCCTTTTCCACCTTTGCCGAGAAAGATATATCGGGTGAGTCAATATCTCCCGATGCTTCTGCATCAAAACTCACCAGACCTTTAATTTCATCTTCTATACCAAAAAGATTAGATAATTGGCTCAAATCTACATTGTCTGCTGAAAGATGAATATCTAAATTTTCATTATCCTCATCAAGATTAATCCATCCCCCGGCTGTTAGCTCCCCTTTTCTTTGGCTCAGTTTTAACTGATTAATCCTTACTACAGAACCAATTTTTTCTAATTTTACTTCTATGGAATTTAAGGGCACTTTTTCTAATTGGGCATCTTCAATCAAGGCTGATAGATATAGGTCAGGGGAAGCATAGTCACCTTTTATCTCCAGAGAACCCGTGGCTTTTCCTCTAAATTTATTTATTAAATCTGACTGTACAAAATTTGATAATAAATACGAGATATCTTGATTTAGGAAATTGACTCTCAAGTTTAAGGGTGATTCTTCTTCTGGATTTATTTCTCCCTGGACATAGAGCTGAGCCATCCCGGAATTTAAAACCATACTTTCAATTCTTATCTTATTATCTTCTAAAACAAAGATGAGATTCCCGGAATCTGCTTCAAGGCTAACTAAATTAATATCTTTTAGCCCTAAATCACCGCGTGCAGTTATTTCAGGCCAAATGCCTTCAATGATAACTTCTCCTTGAGCCAAACCAGATAGGGGAAAATCATAATTAAAAAGTTTCGCCAGATAGTTTATATCTGCCTGTTCCACCTTTAAGGCGAAGCTCGTTTCAATATCTTTATCTTTTTCCTCAGAAAAATCAAGATTCCCCTTGCCCTTAAAGGCAATACCTTCATTTTTAAAAACAAGCTCATCCAGCTTTAATTTATTGCTCTGATAATCTATCTTCCCTTCCAAATAATCAAAAGGCAATTCAGATATCTGTCCTTCTTCTGCTTCGATTTTACCTTTAATCTTTAAATTATCGGGCAGACCGCTTAACTCACCGTTAAAACTGGCCAATCCTTTAAGTTCTTGATAATTTAAGATTTCTCCTAACTCTTCCAATTTAATTCCGCTAGTAGTTACTTTTAAATTCAGATAATTATTTTCAGCGATTATTCCTTCTGCTTTTAAAGAAAGGATTCCTGCTTCATTTTTAACTTTCGCTTCGGCAGAAAGGTTTATCTTTTCACCCTGAGCAATAATTCCACTAATCTCAACTTTTCCCGATAATAACCCCTTTTTCAAATAATCCAAATGTAAGGATTTTAGAAAATCATTTTCTACATCAATTTGAGCAAGGTTAAATAAAAGATTATATTCGGGCAGCTCGTTTTTCAGGTTAACTCTACCTGTGCCCTCAATAATACCTTCTCCAACCTCTGCTTTCATATTTTTAAAATAAAAACTATCCCGGTCATAATTGAATTCTGTCTTTAGGCGGGAAAAATCATACCCTTGGATCTTCCCTTGTTCGGTTAGCAATTCACCATGCACCTGAAAAATTTCCTCTGAACCACTTACTTCAAATGATAGGTTAGATTTGCCTTCAGCTTGAAATTCTTGAGACAGAGATATATACTCTTTTAAGCCCTTTTTTAGGTCGCTTAATTTAAAATCATCTGATTTAACCTTCATATTATAATTAAACTCATTAATATAAGTAAGATTACCGGTTAGGGTAAATGGGGAATTCTTGTAAAGTGCGGTTACCTTTTCTATTATGGTTTCTTTAGAATCAAAAGTCGCTGAACCCTCAGCTTGTTTGAGTTCTATACCGTCTAAAAAATCCGGAAACAAATCAACATCTCTTGCAGAGGCCTGACCATACCAGATAGTTTCACCTTTGGTAGTAACTGAATCATTAGCTAAGTGGAGATTTAAATCAAATAGCCCCTTTTTTAAATTGAAGGATTTAGCTTCAGCAAAGTAATATTGGAAATGAGTAATATCGGCATTTTTAAAATTAATATCGAGGGAGTAATCCGCTCTATCCGTAAAAAAATATCCCTTTAGGGCAAGAGGAGCATTATCTTCTTCCCTTAAACCTGAACAATCAAATTCAACTTTGGGTAAATCTCCCAACAAAAAATAACCATTTAAGGAGTTTACACTGGTCAAAAGCCCACCTTCCTTGGCTGTTCGGAAGTCTATATAATCCAGATCCCCATCTTGAAAAGTCACTCTTTTAATCACATAAAAATCGGGAAAAGCAGCTAAACTGATATTAAACTTCTCCATAAAATCAAAGACTCCCTCTTCGTCTCTAATCAAGGTGAGCCGAGGTTTTATAAAAGTGACATCTTTAATATTTAGAACTGTTTTCTTCTTTAGGCCAGAGAGAATATCTAAATCATAATTTGCTATTACCTCTTCCGCTTCAAAAAGTAAATCTTCCTCTTTTAATGAGCTGTTTTTGAATACTTTAAAATCGAACAAAGTTGCAGAATCAAGAGAGTAATTTTTGACTTTACCAATATAAATTCCCCGATCAATGGCATTCTCTATCGTAGAGATTATCTGATTTTTTAGCTCATTTTTAGCTTGATTACTCCGAATAGCAAAATATCCTCCCGTAATTAGAACAAGGAGGATTATAGAAATTAATATTATTTTTGGAAAAGATTTTTTTATTTTTTTCTCAGACATAAATTCATTCTCCGAATAAATAGTCGTTAGTCGTTAGTGAATAGTCGTTAGTATTAGATACAAGATACAAGACAAAACAATTGATCGATTGACCAATTTGCCAATTGACCGATTAAATAAAAAATTCGTAGGACAGGCGTCTCGCCTGTCTAAAGTCGTTAGCATAATAGTTAGCGTTTAGCATATAGTCTAAAAGCTTAAAGCTAAAAGCGAAAAACCATAATTCAAAATTCAAAACCTTATTTTGTGTAAAATATTGATCTTAATGTAGGGGTCGAATTTATTCGACCCGTGTTCTGCGGGCCTGATAAATCAAGCCCCTACATCTGTCATTCCCATGAAAATGGGAATCTATTCTATTCCTTTTTATCTTTTGCATATGAGAACGTATAGCAATACGCCCCTACACGCTCAGTATTTTCTTGCAACTTGAAACTCGTAACTCGCAACTTGCAACCTGAATTTTCAACCAACTAACCGCTAACCAATTAATTATATCATATATTTTATATAGGTTAAATGTAATTTTTAATCTAAATTTTGTTATTTTTAATTATTTCCTTCTTTTTCTTCCTTTTTCATCTTCTTCCAGACTGCTAAAGCTTCTTCGGGAGTGTTTACTTTTACATCACCAAAGACATGAGGGTGCCTCCTGACGAATTTTTTTATTGCTCCGGTCAGTACATCAGAATAAGTAAATAAGCCTTTTTCCTGGGCAATTTCAATTTCCATAAGTATTACCATCAACAAATCTCCTAACTCTTCACATAAATTGTTCATATCTTTAGATTCAACTGCCTCTGAAATCTCTTTAGCTTCTTCAAGGATATTAGGAGCTAAAGTCTTTAAGGTCTGTTTCCTATCCCAAAGGCAACCTTTCGGTCCCCTCAATTTAGCAATAATGTCCATCATTTCTGCAAATAGTTCTTTCTCTTTTTCGTACATTTTTCCTCCGTCCTCTACTAGTAGTTAGTCGTTAGTTAAAATACAAGATGTAAGACAATACAATTGGCTGATAAAATAATTGACCGATTAGCCAATTAAAGACAAGAAATACAAGATACAGGAAAATAATTCAATTGACCGATTTTAATAAAAAATTTGTAGGACAGGCGTCTCGCCTGTCTATTAGTTTTTAGCAATCAGTTATCAATATACAATTAAATACTTGAAACTTTTTTGTATTGTTTTTATGTTTATTGAGGGCGTATGCAATACGCCCCTACACTATACGCTCAGGATTTTTTTTAAACTTGGAAATTACTACCAACTGATGCTCATTCCAAATCCATTGGGTATTAACCACTCCAAGGCTAATTTGTCATTAATTTGATAGACAAGTTCCTTAGTGTTTATTCCCCATCCTTCCCGAGAATATTGTCCTCCGTAATTAAACTGTATTTTTCCCAAGTCTATTTGTAAGCGGGCTTGAACCAATGCATCAAGGTTCTGTCCGTTATACTGCAGGCCTGCTCCGGTCCATAACCTGATTAAATAAGAGCTGTAAAGATCATATTCAAGCCAGCTGCGGTAGACATCATCACTATAGTGAAAACCGAAATTCCACCGATAAGCCGGAGAAAGAGACAATTCAAAACCTGAATTATGTTCTCCATAACCATTTCCCCAAAAGCTAAAAAAATTTTTCTCTCTTGCCGGTTCAAGATTTTCAAAACTGAGTTCAGGTATAGCGGTAAAGAGGTTATGTAACCACATTTCTTCCCGGTCGTAAAGATGCTCCAACTGTGGACCTCTAAGTAAAATGGGTACCATCAAATCGGTATCAGTAACTCCGGCATGATTGGCCATATAGTGCAAGGAAGTATAAGGTATCTTGGGGGGATTGATGACTATCACTATATCTCCTGCCCTCTCATTTAAAAGGAGATTATATAAATTAGGGAGAGCCGCCGGGAATCGGCTCTCCTCGGTGTACGCCAACCAATCTAAAGCAGTCAACCATTCTCCATTATAACCAGCATTATAATAACTAAAAACATCCATACCTTCTAATAGATACCGAAACTTTCCTTCTTTTTCTTCAAAAATTACCTTCCCTTGGTCGAAATAGCCGATCATCTGATGGAGGTCATTCAAATAAAAAGCAAAATCAATCTCACTTCCAAGAACAATATCCCTGGCTACTTTATCCTTTGTATCAGGATTTTTTAAATATAAATTAGGATGAAGAAATGCCTGCAGGTTATTTCCTACTCTTCTCTTAATTTCTTTTCCTTGATTAATGACAGTAAAATCACCAAAAGACATTCCGTGATCGCAATAAACGATAAGATTAACTTCGTTAAGGTTCAATCTTTTCACAAGATTACCAAAATAACGGTCAAACCTATATATACTAGCATTGCGTAATTTCTGTCCCATTATATGGCCCAGAGCATCAGTAGCAAACCAAATGATTTCTACAACCCCATAAGTTTCCAGAAGTTCAGGGACATTAAGAAGGGGAAGAAACATAAAAGTGTCAAGTCCGGGTATTCCATAAATAAAGCAATCTCTTGCTCTCCGAGGTATATGCGAAAACATATAAAACCAGGTTTTATATGTCGGTACAATTCGTTCTTTATTTCGGTCGTAATAACCCCATCCTACCGAATCTCCAGTGGAGTTATCCAACCCTTTTTTTAAACGAGGATAAATCGTTTCCGTCCCTCCGGGAAAGAGACTAAGACCATAATGAATTATGTGGCCATTCTCAAAAACAGCTTTTAAGTTGGGAAGATCACCATCTTCCATATATTGAAAGAAATCCCGTGATGATACAGCATCCAGGTGGAATATAAGAAACTTTGGAGATGTCTCTCCTATCAACGAGAAAGACAGTA
>QNBN01000139.1 GCA_003645695.1 Spirochaetota bacterium
AAGATATTATATACTATCTGGGTAATTACTACTTAACTACCAATAAATTGGATAAAGCCCTTTCTTATTTCAACGAAGCGCTAAATTTAAATTCTTCACATAATCCTTCTCACATTGCCAAAGGAATCATAGCCGAAAGGCAAGGGAACATTTCTACTGCTATAGCTGAGTACAGCTCAGTTCAAAATGAAAACTATGCCGATTTTTTAAATAAAAGATTAGGAATTTTACATTATAAAAACCAAAACTACAAGAAATCAATAGAATATTTGAAAAAAACAAAGAAAGATGATGCAGTCTTATTCTATCTAGGGCTATCTTTGATAAGTTCTGGCCATTATGACGAAGCTTTGGATAGCTGGTGCATTCTTGCTAAAAGATATCCAAAAGATATGGAACTCGAACGCAATATTGCCAAAGCTCATTATCTCAAGGGGTGCCATCTTGTTGAAAAAGAAGATTACCAAGGAGCAATCAGGGAATGGGAGAAATATTTGGAAGAGAGTGGTGAAGATGATGAAGTTAAAAAGAGTGTAGCTATGTTGAATTACATAGCAGGAGACTCTGCTTTAAAGGGAAAAGAGGATGATAATCTCAAAACAGCAAAAGAGTTTTTCCAAAGAGCTTTAGAATTGGATAGTAATAACCGGTTTTATCTTTATAAATATGCTTTACTTAACCTTTATCTAAATAACTTTAATGAAGCGCTTAATTTCCTAGAAAAACTTTCAGGTTCAGAGCCAGATAAATCAAATCTAAAGTATTATAAGGGGCTCGCTTTATTAAAAAAAGGAGAAAAAGACAAAGCCTTACCTTTTTTTAATGAGATCATTAATAGCAATAAAAAGGATATTTATACTGATTATGCCCGTTGGGTTGTGGCTAATGAGCATATTAAAGAGGGCCAATATTCAGAGGCAATTGAAATTTTATATACCATTTCAGAATTGGCTAAATAGCTTTGAAAGGGGGAATAGTGATTGATAGCAATAATTTTCAGAGTGAAGTATTAAGCCAACTGACGGCCTGTCTTGTTGCTGTTGATAGGGATCGAGAGGTTAGCCAACTGATTCAGAAACTGCCTTCAATAGCAGATAATCCAGAATTTCGTTATTACAAAGCTATCTCGTTAGTAAAACAAGATAGAGTAGGAGATGCCTTAAACGAACTTAGGGAAATCATGAAGACCAAGCCTGAGTTTGAAAAGGCCAAAGAACTTGCCTCTCACCTATATCTACATCAAATCACATTATCCATTAAAGAAAAGGATTATGATAAATTGTCTTTTCTTCTAAATGAGGCATTTCAGCTCCTTCCAGAAGATGAAGAGATTACTAAGGAGATTTCTAAATATAAAGATATTTTCCCTATTGTCTCAATAAAGGCAGGTAATAGAGAAAAGGCAGCAAAATATTGGAAAGAAAAAATGATTAAAAATCCCCATGTTCCGTGGACAATTTATAATCTTGCTCTTCTATATTACTGGTGGGCTTTGGGAGCTGAGCAAGATTATGGAAAGCAAGAAAAGCATATACGTAAAAAATATATCATGAAAAATGGTAAGCTAGTTGATCAAATGACCTCAGGAGATTTGGAAGAGGACCCCAAGTTGTGGAGAAAAGCTATAGCTTATTGGGTTATGATCATAAATTCAAATAACTTTTGGAAAGAATGGAAAGATTTTAGAGAAAAGTCCACTGGCATTAAAATTAATGATAGGGATATAAATAATCTAAGAGGAAGCCTGTTAAATGAAAGATTTAAACAACATTTTAAAAATCAAATTGAGAGTTATAAGATAAATAATCAAGAAGAAAATTATAGAAAGTATCTAGATCTTATGGCAGACTTTCTTCTAGAAGAAAAAGTTGCCTTATATTACAAGGATGCATTAGAGATAGCAGTTAGTATGGGAATTAACCTAGACGATATTAGAAAACGTCACCAATTTATATGTAATATACAGAAACTGGAAGGTGAACCTTGTTTTGCCACAAAAAGAAAAAATTGTGAGCAAAAAGATACATGTTCTTGGGCTGAATATTGCATGGGAGGGCCGTCATGCTGGAATAAGTCCATATCTTTTTCTATGCCTTGTGGTCCTCTGATGCTCAGGGAAATGGGCATATGCTATGAATTTGGGAAATTGACTGAAATATTATCTAAATTGAAACCTGAAAATCAAAGATTGAGGAAGCTTAAATTATATTTGGGTGATTTTGGCAAACTTCTTGTCCTAGTAGAGGACCTAAAAATGCCCGAATATGCTATTGAGAAGTGGAAGAGGCTATCCAAGTCTAAAAAAGACACACCAGATGGAAAATACACATATATTATATGCTTGGTGAAAAGAGCAGAGGTTAAAGAACGAAGGAAAGCTTACCTAGATGCATTAGATGATTTAAAAAAAGCAAAAGAATATGTCAATTTACTTGAACATGTTAAAGATAAAGCTTTTCGTCGTATTTCTTTGAATTTAAAACATGAGGTAAAAAAGCAGGTGATTGATCTTTGCACCAATAAAGGAGCAAATGTAGAATTAAATGAGGCTATACGGATACTGACTAAAGGATTAGAAATCGTGGAAGATCAATCTATCAAAAATATTCTTTCCAACTTGTACTGTGGCCGAGGCCAAAAACGCTTAGGGCGTAAATTGTTTCAACAGGCAAGGGAAGATTTTACTAAGGCATTGAGTCTTGTACCTGGGAATCAAACTGCGAAGGAGGGAATGGCAACTGCTTACAACAATGAAGGTGTTAAAGAGACAGATTTAGATAGATCTATTTCCCTCTTTAGAAAGGCATTAAAATATGACCCAGAAAGTAGGCAAATCAAGGAAAACCTTGCAGGTGCTTATAATTCTAAGGCAGTCGAAATAGTAAATTCAATAAATGAATACAATTATCATTATAAAATTGATGACTGTAAAAGAGCAGTGAACTTGCTTAAAAAAGCTATTAGACTTTTAAATCCCTCTCTTGAAGAATCAACTATACTTGTAATCGAATCCGCTGAGGATGCAATAGAAGAACTGATTAAAGACTTAGACGATTCTCTTTACAAAAGTGTTATTATAAATCTTGCTGCGGTAGCCAAAATATGTAGACAAATTCAAACACCATGGAGGTATTAAGCATTGATAAAAGATCCCCTAAACAGAAAAAAAGATGCATATGATATTTTAGAATTAGATCCAAATGCGCCTCGAGATAGAATTATCCAGGCTCTTCCAAAGTTTATGAGAAAGCCTGAAAACCGACCTATCATAAAAGAAGGCCGGATAGCACAAGGAAGCCTTCTGAGTTCTCAAAAACGTATAAAAATAGACATAGACTATTATCCTATCAGGAAAATTGACCCTAACCAGGTTGAATTGAAAAATATATCCAAAGAAATTTCTAGGTTAGCGGGTGTTCCTATAATAAGAGATTACAATGACTTTCTGCTGGATCGCGATTTAAAAGCAACCTCAAATGATTTTAATGAATTTCATTTCAAAAAAATAGAGATGCTTGAAATAAATGAATATGACAATCTAAACAATCTTGAGTTAGAAGTAATATTTGATAAATAGGAGATATTAAGATGCCTGATAAAAGTCTTCTGGAGTTAATTGCAAAACAAAATAAGCCTGAGATTTGGAATATTGAAGATAAGGGTCGGAAGCTGGAAGTTATTAGTAATGATTTAATTGAATCAATATATATAAAAAACAAGTTTGAAATTACGGATATACTGATAAAACTTATTGAAATTGCAGATTCTTTTGAACGTCTATTTCAAAATATTAAGGAAAAGACAAGAAATGGAACAAAAATTGATAAACAGACAAAGATTTGGTTAGGAAATTTTGAGAATATTGAAAAGAGGGTCTATAGAACTCTAAAGGATTTAGAAGTGATCCCAATAAGAGCTTCAGAACGTGGCAAACCCGATCCTGGGTTGCATGAAATTGTAGGTACAAAAGAGGTGCAAGACTTTCCAGAAGGTCATATTATTGAAGAAGTCCAAAAAGGGTATTGTTGGAGAGGACAAGAATTAAGACCCTCAAAGGTTATTACAGCTAAAAAGAAAGGAGGTTAAAGAAAATGGCAAAAGCAATAGGTATAGGTATTGATTTGGGAACAACCAATTCAGTAGCTGCCCACCCGGATAATCAAAGAATATTGCTAAATAGAGAAGGGAGTAAATTAACTCCATCGGTCGTTTCCAAGAAAGATTCTGAGATTCTTGTGGGGAGAAAGGCTCTTAATCGTATCATATCATTTCCTGAAGATACCATAACCTCCATTAAAAGAATAATGGGAAGGGCTTACAATGACCCCAATGTACAGAAAGCTAAAGAACTATTGCATTATAAGATTGTTCCCCCTTCTGAAGGAACGGAAGATAGCTTAGGGGTAATCATGGGAGAAAAAGAATATTCACCTGTTGAAATATCCTCTATGATCCTTAAAAAAATCAAAGAAGATACTGAACATTTCCTAAATGAAGAAGTTGACAGAGCAGTAATAACAGTCCCAGCCTACTTTACAGATAAGCAGAGAGATGCAACTAGAGAGGCGGGATGGAAAGCAGGTTTTAGGGTTCAAACTATTCTTAGTGAACCAAGTGCTGCTGCTATAGCTTACGGGATAGAAAATTTGAGCGAAGAAGAACAAAGATACATTTTAGTATTTGATTTAGGAGGTGGCACGCTAGACATCACCACACTTGTTTATTCAGGTGGAATTTTCCAAGAGCTAGATTGTTCTGGTAATATGTGGCTGGGAGGCGATGACTTCACACAGAAGATTATGGATGAAGTATTGAATAGGATAAGTACTAAGTATGAAGTTGATATCTACAAAATGCCTAAGGGTAAAAGAATACGTTTTCTTGGAGAGTTAAGAAATGAAGCACAAAGGGCCAAAGAAAGACTTTCTGAAGAAGATGAAGCAGAGATAATACTAACAGGAACTCTTGAGGACGAAGAAAGGAACCTTATAGATGTATGTGAAGAGATAACTAGGGAACAATTTGAAAAGATGATTTTACCTGAAGTTGACAAAAGCATGGATTTAGTACATCAAAGCTTAGAAAATTGCCATTTAACTCCAGAAGATATCCATAATGTACTTTTAGTAGGAGGGTCAACATTAATTCCATTAATACAAAGAAAAATAATTGATATTTTTGGGAAAGATAAGGTTTTAATAAGGAATCCAATGACTGCTGTAGCTAAGGGAGCTAGCATAGTAAGCAAAAAATGTGAAAATATACAATGTCCTAACTGTAAAGCAGAAAATCCACTGGAAGCACAAAAATGCTTTAATTGCGGTGAAAACTTAGAGCGAGTAGAACCAGTTATCGTATATGGAACTGTTACCCCGGTCCATTATGGAATTCAGACAATAGGCGATAGATTTGAACCCATAATTGAGAAAGGAACACCATACCCTCTAGATTCAGAACCAGAAGAATTCTTCACTGCGCATGACAATGCTCGCAGGTTAAAGGTTGTAGTTTATGCAGGTATGAATGAAGTTGCTAGTAAGAATGAAAAACAACAAACTATTTGGATGCAACTGCCACCAAATGTTCCTAAAGGAACTAGTGTTTATGTATCATTATCACTAAATCGCGATGGGGTTTTGGAATGGACTAAACTCAGATTGGTAATGGAAGACGGATCAAGTAAAGAAGTTACTGCTTACGCTGGCAGAGGTGGAAAATGGAGAGATAAGGCTGAAGACACATTAGAAAGGTTACAAAAAAAGTGTGAAGAAAAAGGTATTGTTGAGACTGATCGATTTGAGAAACTTTATAACGAGGCCATAGACGCACTTAACACTAATGATAAACAAAGGGCAGAAAATAACATTCAGCAAATTGAAGAGATAATTCGGCCACCGGATTATAAAAAGAGAGCAGAAAACCTAATAGCATATACAGAGAATGCCCTTAAATTGTATGGGAAACTAGTAAAACAGGAACAAAAGGATAAAATTCAAGGTTTAATTCAAGAACTGAAGCAAGCTGTTAGGAATCAAAATCAAGAAATTGCAGAGAAGAAAATAAAGGAATTAAATAGTGAACTAGATAGTTTGTATGTTGTTAATTATATCATGAGCTTACAAATAGGTCTCAATGAAGCTGGCCGAAAAGGCATGTCTGCTGAGCGACAGATAATCAGCGAAAATTTGACAAAGATACATAGAGCAATAGCCAATGATGATCATGATGCCTTCGTGAAGGCACTTGATGACCCTGAAGCTAGAGAAGCTTTAGAAAAAGTGTTTGGGCAAAGCGTCAGTATTCAAGGAGAAACCGGGCTTATTAAAGAGAAAATCGGGAAAGATATTTCGATGTATGGTAAATAAAATAAGAAAACCAAATAGAGCCATCATGAATTGTCCCGTATGTGGGAAAGAGAATATAGATACAAACACATGTCCACAATGTAAATCGGACTTAACTCCTTGGCTCCGGTTAAAGCTTCTTCCCGAAACTTACTATGCCGAGGGTCTCCAGCTTTTTAAGAGTGGGAGATTAGATGAAGCTATTGAAAAGTTAATGGCAGCTATCGCACTTAATTATCATAATAGCTCAGCACACATACTGCTAGCTCATATTTATGAAAAAAAAGGGCTTTATGATGATGCTGTATTGCAAATTGATAAAGCTATTGAAAAAGGCAGTCCTAATTCAGAAGAATTAAAAAGTCACAAAAATAGAATAAAAAGGTTAAAAAAAGAACAAGAGCAACAAAGAAAAGGAAGATGGGGTGGTAGTTATAAATGGATTGCTACTCCCCAAATAATTGCTTTTATCTGCCTTATTTTCATAATTTTGGTAGGTTATCAACTCCTCAAAAATAAAACAGAGGAGATTAGTGATAAGGGAGAGGTTCATTCCAGCTTATTAAAACAGCTTCAAAATCAAAATAATAATTTACAGGAAGATGTTCGAAATATCATGAGTATCGTTAAAGAAAACCGAAATATTATTAGCAAATTTTCTCAGCCTCGACAAAATTATTTCAAATATTTGGTCACAAAAGGAGATACTCTGTCTTCGATTGCTGACCGATTTTACCATGCTCCAAACATGTGGCAGAAAATATATCAAGCTAATAAAAAGAACATTTCTGATCCTAATTATCTACCTACTGGTATAATTTTAGATATTCCAATGGAGTGAAAGAATTATAGTAGAAGAAGTAAAGTCACAACTTGTGAGATAAAGAGCAATGAAAAAGCTCTTTATTACTTTATTTCTGATTTTTCCCTTTTCAGCTTGGTTAGTATAACAAAAAGGCAAAACAGAGGTATCTTTGAACATGCTTGACGTCTATTCTGCACCTAGTGGAAATGTAGAGATGATAATCTCCGTGTTAAACGGACAGGGTACACCTATAACGGATCTTCCACATAAGAACTAGT
>QNBN01000140.1 GCA_003645695.1 Spirochaetota bacterium
GAGTGATTTATAATTTTCAGGATTTCCCTCTTTTTATCATTTGTGGAAGAAGGATAGAACTTCATTAATCCTTCTAGTACATCATGGTCGATGTGGAGTTCTAATATTCCTGCGAGACGAGTGTTTATTTCACTGTCTTTTTCATAGATAAACTTATTTAGAATACTTAGTTTAGAAGTAGTTTTTAAATTCGGAGACTGGTATATACAGTCAATTATATTATGTATTATATAGGACTCATCCGTTTCTTCAAGCAATCTAATTAATGTATCTTCTATATCAGACCAGTTAAAATGATTAACCAACCTTAATGATGCGATGGCCAAAATTTTACTTAAAATAGGTGGAGTGATATTTTCTTTTATAGAATTAAATACTACTTTGCTGTCTATATTTGTCAAGGCGTATAGTGCAGCTTCAGCAAGCCTGAAGAGTTTTTGACGCCTTGACCATTCGTAAATCTTTGATATTTCACCAGCCATGTTTTTAGCATTGAAAAATGTCGTACAGTAGAGGTTTCTTATTAATCTGTACATAATTCTTATTTTGCCCGGTTTAGCAAGAGCTAATTCACGTGCAATCAGAGCGATACCATGCCTTTTGGGATTTTTTATTATGTCTAAGAGTGCATTGTATCCTTCAAAATGCCTTACTTCTACTTTAACGGCAGTTGCTTTAACCTCTCTTAATAACTCTTGTTGTGTATAATTACCACTTCCCTTAAGATAGTTTACAATTGCCTGCTTTAAATCTTCATTTCCGTAATATTCAAGATATTCTTTCGAATGTACTATATACCATCCAAGTTCATGAGTATCGCTTAAAACTCTATTGCTGCTTTCCCTTATTGTTTTATATAATTCCTCTATATTTTTACCTATTTTCTCCTGTAGCCTTTGGGAGAGATTCTTATATTTTTTTTCTCCTATCCTTAATATTGCATTACGTGCTGTTTCTTCAAGGTTTGGATCGGGTTCGGCACTATCTATCATAAACTCTAATATTTTTCCGAAAGATTCGCTTTGATTGCTATCGGTTCCTATAATTTCATAGCAGGACCTTCTAACTTCAGGATTTATGTCCATTAATAGTTCAACTAATAGCCTGAGGCTATTGGTTGTTTTGAAAGGAGCTGCAATACGAGGAAGCATTTTTTTTTCAGTAGCTGATAGTCTATTTATATTTTGAAGTGCTATTTCAATAATCCATTCAGCGTTTCTATTACCACCATCCAGTCTTTCTAATATGCTTTGAAATAGCTGTGTTCCTATTCTAATATCAGGTAAGAGATTTTTTAGTTCAATATTTGGATCGATTTTGAGTAATAATTCTATTGCCTGGGATTTTGTATAATCACTTATTACTGTTGAGGAAACGAAGGTTTTGATTAAATTATTAACTTCTATATCTTTTGAATGTTTGATTGATAATGAGTTGAGAATAGCTATTCTAAGGTCTTCATCATGTCTTAGTTTAAAAAGTTTAATTAAAATATCCTTTGTACTTTCACTTTCGATTTTACCTGCTGAAGATATTACAGCATTACGTAACTCTTTATCTTGGTGATTAAAAAGCTTTGATATATATGGTATACTTCGTGGATCTGCCAATTCACCAATAGCATCCAATGCTGAAAGAACCACTTCTTTTTGGGGATTAAATATATCCTCATGTAGTATATCAATAGATTCTTTTTTTTCATCAAAACATTTAAATATTTTATGGGATGTTATAATACCTTCTTCTTTAATAATCTTTCGGTTTAGCGGGGTTGAGGAATCTTTGTTTTCTATTGATTCCTTTAAGGACATATTTTTTAGCTCCTTTTATTTCGGTGTACAAAAAACGTTAAAATTCTTACCGGGATATATCAAAATTTGTATTTTTTTTATCCTGTAATAGTTCCTTTATTGATTTTCTCAACTTTTCAATTTCGATTTCTAATGCTCTTTTTTCCATGATAAGTATTGAAATTTTTCTATCTTTTTCCTCCAATTGATTATTTTTTTTGTTAACTATTTCTTTCAGTATTTTTAATTCTTTTTTAATTTCTCTTGAAGAATATTTACCGTTTATTTTATTAAAAAATCCCATGTTTTAACTCCAAAACTCTTATTTTATATTTTAAAGAGGTTGAGGATATCATCTATCTCTTTTGATGTAATATCCTCAACCTTTATATATCTTATTTTTTAAGCGGCCTCTGTTTTTACATTATTCTCTTTTCCGTTTGATAAATTATCTTCTTTCTCATCCTCCTCCTTTGTTTCATCTTTTGCTACCTCTGTTTCCGTTTCCGATTTCTCTACTTCATTCTGGTTTTTCTGTTTAATTTTTTCTTGTTCAGATGCATCAATTTTAAATTGTGCTACAATTGCCTGTAGTTCCTGTGCCATACTTGATAAATGTTCTGTTGATGCTGCCATTTATTCCACCGCTGATGCTGCTTCTTGTGTTATTTCATTTATACTTTCAATGGCCTTTGATACCTGCTTTGCATTTGTAGTTTGTTCTTCTGTAGCCGCACTGATACTTTGACTCATTTCATTTATATTCTCAGTTGCCTTGGCTACCTCTTTTATGCCTCTTATCATCTGTTCAACAGTCGTAGCAAGATTTTCAACCATTTCATATGCTTTCTGAGAGCCCTTAATTATATCCTCCATTGAGTTTCCTGATTTCTCCGCTATCTCAACACCAGATGTTATTAAATTCTCGATTTCTTTTATTACTTCTTCTATTTCCTTTGTTGAAACTGCACTTCTATCTGCGAGCTTAGATACTTCATCAGCTACTACAGCAAAACCTCTGCCATGCTCTCCGGCACGAGCAGCCTCAATTGATGCATTTAATGCAAGAAGATTTGTTTGATCAGCTATATCTGATATCACATTAACAATTTCAGATATTTTTTCAGAGCCCTCCGATATCTTTTTAATAGCTTTCACGGTTTCATGTACCTGTTCTGCACCCATTTTTGCCTGATCAACAGCATTTTTAGCACTGCTTGAGACTTCATCTAGAGACGAAGCTACTTCATCAGCTCCTGATCCAATCTGTTCCATGTTGCTTGTAGTTTCTTCAACAGAAGCGGCCTGTGATTGAGCATGGTCTGCAACCTGTTCAATGGACGCACTTAGTTCCTCTATCGCTGCACTTGTTTCTTCAAGGCTTGATGCCTGCTCCTGAGAACCTTCTGAAAGTTGCTGAGCACTTGCGGATATTTCCTCACTGCTTGAAGCAAGTTGTGTTGCACCATCCTGGATCTGAAGAATTAAACCCTTTAGGTTTTCAAGCATTTTATTCAAGCTGTTCGAAAGCTCTCCGATTTCATCCTTTTGATTGATATCAAGTTTTACTGTAAGGTCATTATTTGAAACGCATTCAGCAAAATTAACCGCTTTTATCAATGGTCTTGTAATGCTTCTTGTTAAGAAAAGTGCAAATAACAAAGCAATTAATACACTTATTGCGAGGCCCACAATAAGCATTAAGGATGCTCTATTTAGTTTGTTCATATTTTGAAGAGATATATTCTTTACTTCTTTGATTCCTTCCAGAGTTGAATTCTTCGCTGCATTTAATATATTCTCACCTAAATTATCCAAAGCAATACTTTTCTTATTAAGATTATCCCAACTATTAATTAAATCATTCATAGCGACTTTGTAATCATTCGATGCTTTTTGTGAATTATTCAAAAGAGTAAGAAAAGATCTTTCTCCAGTTATACTTTTTAGTTGTTTGATTTTTCCATCGATTACTGAAAAGTTTTTTATTGCAGCTCTTGCAATCGAAGGATCCCTGTTTGCTTGTGCTTTATAGGTCTCACTTTTTATTTGATTGGTTAAGCTAACAAGATTAGTCAGAATTCCTATTCTTTGTACTCTGTTGTATAGAGTTTGTTTATTACGTGCTCCGGAAACGGCTATGGCTTTTGCCAGTGCTTTATTTTCTGCTGACAGATACTTGGTAAGCGAACTATTCAGTATCTTTACCTTATCTTCAATAGTATTCTCGCTTTGCTCCAACTTTTTAGTTAAAAATACAACGTCATCTATTAAGTCATAATAGTTGTGAACATCCTTTATTGTCTTTTCTGTATCCGATTTTAGTGCAGAAAGATCATTATATTTTTCTGCTAAGCTCTTTGAAGCTTTTAAGTTTTTTTCTACTTCTTCCAGGTATTTCCTACCACTTGTAAGATAGGTAGGGTTTTTTGTCATAGTATAGGCTGTTATATTTTTCATTGCCATTAATGAATTTCGCTCAACATCACTAGTTGTAGAAACTTGAGGGATGAATTCATCATTAATCCTCCTGGAAAAGAATTTTACCCCATTCATCTGGGTTATTGAGATAAATCCAAGGATAGCTACGAGCATAATTATTATCCCAAATCCAAAAGCTAATTTTGAACCTAACCTTAAATTCTTAAACATTTTATAACCCCCTTATCTTAAAATAGATTTAATTTTTTGTATTACTGTATTGTATTTTATCCATTTCTATTTTTTCTTCTGTAGTTAGTATTTTATCGATATTTAAAAGTACTATAAGCCTTTCATCAAACTTTATTACACCACTTATATACTCCTTTGATATTCCCCCAAGAAATGGAGATGTATCTATTTGACTTTCTGCTATTCTTATTACATGGCTAACACTATCCACTATTATTCCCATAGATCTCCCTTCTACTTCAACAATGATGACTCTTTTTGTTTCAGAATATTTATCTCCTGGAATGCCAAACTTTTCTCTGAGATCGATTATAGGTATTACATCCCCTCTGAGATTTATTACTCCTTTGACAAAATCAGGTGCTTTTGGAAGTTTTGTAATCTCTTTTATTCGTATAACCTCATTTACCTTCAGTATTTCAAGCCCATATTCTTCATCTTTTATTTTAAAACCAATAATTTGCTTGAGATTTTCTTCTTTTTCAATCGTTGCTGAGTTGATCCTTTGTGACATAGCTTTCCTCCTCTGTAGATTTTTTTATATAGATAATATTTATTGTTTCCTCAGGTATTTGAACGAAGGTATCCACAACTAATGGGTCAAATTGTTTACCTTTAGATCTTCTAAGTTCCTTGATCGTTTCTGAATAACTCATCTTTTTTTTGTACGGTCTTCCAATTATCATTGAATCAAAGGCATCGATAATTGAAAAGATGCGAGCTTCTATAGGTATGGTATCTTCACTGAGACCAATGGGATAACCGTCTCCATTATACCATTCATGGTGATGTAATATTAATCTTGAAACTTTATCAAAAAACGGAAATCGTTCTACAATAGAAAATCCAGTTATTGGATGCCTTTTTAGTAACTTTATTTCATCATCACTTAATAACCCCGGATTTTCAAGGATCGTTGAGGGCTCTAAGCTCATTCCAATATCATGTAGATAAGCACCGTATTTTAGAACCATTATTGATTCTTCTTTAAGACCAATTTTACGGCCGGACAATTTACATAAACTTGCAAGCCTTTCTCTATGACTCCTAGTTTCTGGGAAGGGTAGGTTCAGTTTTTCAATAAAATTGTTAATTGGCTTAATAATCACATCAGAATTATTAAGAAAATCCTTGTACCTTGTTTCCTTGCTATTTATTTCTTTTTTCTTTATATAATTTTCAAAAATATCTTTAAACTTCAGTTGATATTGCTTGATTAAATATCTGTATCTCCATTCTATAATTATTGATTCAAATTTTTCATGAAAATTATTTAGGTTAAATGGTTTTTCTACATAGTCGAATGCTCCATTTTGAATAGATTCAACAAGAATTTTGCTCTCAGGAATGCCTGATACAATAACTATAATTGCATCAGAATTTTCATTTAAAACTTTTTCAATGAAATCCATACCGTATCCATCTTCTAAGTTTAAATCAAGAAAAATGATATCAAATAGCTTTCCTTCCATTTTATTTTGAGCTTCCCGCAAAGATCCTACAGTTTCACAAGAGTATCCACTGATATTTATGAATGCCCGTAAAATGTCTCTTATTCCCTTCTCGTCATCAACAATTAGGATGTTCGGATATACAATTTCGTATTTTTCTGGCATTTTTTCTCTCCTGCCATTCCAAAACAAACCATATTTTATATGACTAACTTAAAATCTTAATCATACTTTGAAATATTCTTATTGTCCTCATGATGTGGATGTTCTTTAATTCGCTTTAAACCCCCTTTAATGGCAAGATCAATTTCAAGCTCTATCCGTTTTTCTTTTTTCCCTCCATCGAGTGGTCCCAGCAAGGAGGTCATGTAGAAGGGCTTTACATGATTTAAGGTATACGCAACTAGATCTAATATGCAGTTCTCGCATTTGCAAAAATCGTCCCTTTCTTCCATTAGCTTTTCAATCTTTTTTAGCACAAGTTCCATTGTTCTATTGCGTAATTTTTCAAGATCATATTTGTCTTCTAGTCCCATAAGTTAACCTCCCTTGTTACACTACTTTTTTTTCGATCTTTTGTATCTTCGAAACTAGCCTTCTTGAAATTTCATCAACAGGAACTATCTCATCGGCGTCACCATTTTCTATTACTTCCCTGTTCATTCCAAAAATCACCGATGTTTCCTGATCCTGGGCTATAACATAGCCTCCTCGTTTTTTTAATTCATGTATTCCTTCTGCACCATCTTTTCCCATTCCGGTCATTATTACTGCAAGGGCGTTTTTTCCATATTCTCTTGTTACAGAGTGCATCAGTACATCTACTGAAGGTCTGTGTCCTGATACTGGTTCCCATCTGTGTAGTGATATATGGGGATTGTTAAATTTTGTAACAGTCATGTGAAAGTCACCAGGTGCAATGAGAGCAGTCCCTGGGGTTATTGGATCGCCATCCTTTGCCTCTTTTACTTTGATATGGCATATTGAATTAAGACGATTTGCGAAAGCATTCGTAAAAATTGGAGGCATGTGTTGCACAACTACTATACCTGTTGGAAAATCTTCTGGTAGTCCTTGAAGTACCCTCTTTAATGCTACAGGGCCTCCTGTAGATGTACCAATAGCTACTATATCGAATGAATATTTATTGGATATTAGGTTAGTTTTCACTTCTATATTTTTGTTAACTATATCTTCATGATGGGATAATTGATTATTGATTTTAGCTATATCAATTGATGCTGCATTTCTCACTTTTTCTACCAATTCTCTTGATATCCTATCAATGCCTCCTGATAATGAAGCAACAGGTTTTGTAACAAAATCAACCGCCCCATACTCCAGTGCCTGTACTGTAAGTTCTGCTCCTCTTTTCGCAAATGCACTTAATACAACAATTGGAATGGGGTTTGTTGCCATAATTCTTTTTATTGCTTCAAGTCCCCCCATTCCGGGCATTTCTATATCCATGGTTATAA
>QNBN01000141.1 GCA_003645695.1 Spirochaetota bacterium
CTGACCCACAAATACCTGCGTATGATATTTTTATAAGATAGGAATCCTCCGTGAATTTTTCTGGCATTGGAAGATCCATAAGCTTTAATTCTGCGTTTTTTAGAAGTACAAGGGCTTTCATTGTCATTTAGTTTTCCTTCTAATTCCTTGATTATATTATTTTATATGTTTATTATATGAAAAATTATATCCTATTATAATTAATGTCTAATAAAATTGTTTGGGTTTTTTGGCGATTATCTTCTAGAAAATGGTTATTGATTTGATTTAAACAAAAGGGGTATGTTATGAAAGCAGCAATATTTGAGGATCTTGATCAGATTGTAGTTAGGGATATACCTGAGCCAAAATGTGGTGAGGACGAAGCTATCTTGAAAGTTGAGGCATGCGCCGTTTGCGGCTCTGATATAAGAATATTTCATTATGGAAACGAAAGGGTTAAACCACCGACGGTTATAGGCCATGAAGTTTCAGGAGTGATAGTTGATGTGGGTGAAAAAGTAACCCGTGTAAAGATAGGTGATAGGGTAGCCCTTGGTGCCGATGTTCCATGCGGGAAGTGTTACTGGTGTCAGAATGGTATGGGCACAAATTGCAGGTTGAATTATGCAATCGGTTATCAGTTTCCAGGTGGATTCCAGGAATATATGCTATTAAATCAGACAACACTCGATTATGGACCAGTAACCAGGATAACTGACAGTATGAGTTACGAAGAGGCGGCTCTGGCAGAACCTTTAGCCTGTGCTATAAATGGATTTGAGCTTTCCCAATTTGGACTGGGTAAAAGCATCTGCATAATTGGGCTTGGTCCAATAGGAGTTATGATGCTTGAATTGACGGAGGTTTTTGGTGCTTCCAGAGTTTTTGCCGCTCAGAGATCGAAACATAGGTTGGATATAGCAAGGAGGTTTTTACCAAGCGCCAGGTTTATATCCACCGAAGAGGAGGATCTTGTAGAAACTGTAATGAAGGAAACCGATGGGGAGGGTGTTGATCTTGCTATAACAGCGGCGGGAACGGTTAAAGCTCATGAGGATGCAATAAAAATGGTTAGGCATAGAGGATTTGTAAATCTTTTTGGAGGATTGAAAAATCAGCCGAATCTCTGTATAGATTCAAACTTAATACACTACAAAGAATGTTTTGTCATGGGTAGCCATGGGTCTCTCCCAAGGCATCATGAAAAGGCAGTGAGCCTTATAGATAATGGTAGGGTACATGCCAGAGATTATATTTCAAAGATATTTCCTTTGAAAGATATTAGAGAAGCTTTTAAATATCATGAATCAAGAAAGGGACTGAAAGTTATTGTAAAACCAGGATTATAAGAGGTAACTAAATGGATATAAATAGAGAGTATAGGATTTCTCCATCACTTATGTGTATGGATTTTTTAGAGATAAAAAAACAGCTTGATATCTTTGTAGAAGAAAAAATTGATTATTTACATATCGATATTATGGATGGCCATTATGTACCTAACTTTACACTTGGAGTTGATTTTTGTAATACAGTATACTCTTACTCCAATATACCACTGGATATTCATTTGATGATCGATAATCCAGAGAACTTTATCGATGATTTTTCATTGTTTAAAAACTCAATTGTTTCTATTCATCCTGATGTTTATCATCATCCGGTTGCACTGCTACAGAAGATTAGAGATAGAGGAATAAAATCTGGGATTGCAGTTGATCCCTACTTGACTGTTGAGCAGATATATTACCTTTTACCATATGTTGACCAGATTACCATTATGACGGTAAATCCGGGGTATGCGGGACAGAGGCTTATTGAAGGAATGATTGAGAAAATAAAAAAATTGGTTTTGATTATAGATGAAAGCGGATACAGACCCGATATTGAGGTGGATGGTAATGTTAGCTGGGAAAACTTACCGTCAATGTTGGAGGCTGGTGGCAATGTATTCGTTGCTGGAACTTCATCAATATTTAAAAGAGGCACTGATCTCAGGGAAGGCATAAGGAGATTTAGAAAAATTCTGGATGACTTTAAAGGGGGAGCGACTGAAGTTTAGGAATTAAAGCTGAGGAATGGTTTTAAATCACGCTTCTTATTTTAAAATGGAATCGTCCCTTGGTCTATTTGCAACAGTGGATATATAGAGTTAGGTAATTATGGATTTCTCACCCTGACACGTTAGGGAACAAATTAGCTAACATTTACAGTAATAACAGTATACTATCTTCTTGGAATGGATTTACAAATAGATGCTGTACTCATTGATGGAGCGTCAACTAACATTTAGCAACTACTTTTCAGGAAATCCCATTGAATTTACGAATATTTCTTGAAAATCCTTTTTTACAGCAAGTTCGACATACTCGGTATTTTCAGATATTTCGCATGCTTCCCTTCTCATATCCTTTGAAAGCAAAACCATCTTAGCACCAAATCCTGCTGCATTTCCGACAAATCTTATCTTGTCCTTTGGAAGTTTTGGTAAAAGCCCTATTCTTATTGCCTGATCTCTTCGGATATAGTTTCCGAAGGCGCCAGCTAATAGTACCTCTGTGATGTCCTCATCTTTGATTCCCAGACTGTTTTTCAGTATTTCGTAACCAGCAAGAATTGCCCCCTTAGCGAGCTGGGTTTCTCGAACATCTTTCTGTGTGAGAAGTATATCTTCTCCTGTTTTTGATTCACTCTTTGGAACAAGAATAAAAGCAACCCCGTGTTTTTCATGAATTATGAGCCTTTCACGGATAAAATCAGGTTTATCTTCAGGCAACTCCTCTCTTTTCATCATCCTGCCCGAGGGTAATATAACACCAACTTTTAATAGCTCTGCAATACTATCAATAAGCCCAGTTCCGCATATACCAGAAGCCTTTGCATTACCAATTGTGTTAATGTGAACGCCTTTGTCATCTATTACTACCTTTTCTATGGCACCATCACTTGCCCTCATACCGAAGGTTATTCTTGCCCCTTCAAATGCTGGGCCTGCTGCTGTGGAGCAGGATACCAACCTATCCTTATTTCCCATTACAAGTTCACCATTGGTTCCAATATCTATTGCGAATTTTATGTCCTTCGATTTATGAAGATCCGTAGCAAGGATCACACCAACTGTATCACCTCCTACAAAGCCGGCGATATTGGGCATAGCGTAAAGCTTTCCATATTTATTTATGTGAATATCGAGATCCTCAGCCCTCATATCAATACTGGATCTTAGAACTGTTACATAGGGATACTGGGAAAGATACTTTGGATTAAGCCTGAGTAAGAGATGATTCATGGTTGAGTTGCCAGTTGTGGTAATTTCGTAAATAAACTTTTTCTCTATACCCCCTTTATCACACAACTCATCAATAATATCGTTAAGGCACGTTACAATGCGTTCACTGAGTGTTTCCAGACCATCTTTATTGGTGTTTGCATAATGAATCCTTGAGATGACATCGTCTCCAAAGCTTGTTTGTGGGTTTGTTCTTGCCGCAACTGCTAGCTGTTCACCGGTATTGAGATTCATTAGATATCCTACAACAGTTGTTGTTCCAATATCAATAGCCACTCCATAATTTTTGTCTGATTTATCATCTCTTTCAATTCCGATTATATCATTTTCATTTAAAACAATAGTAATTCCGAATTTACCTTTTCTCAGTTTATCCGGGAGCCTTCTGAGAACATCAACGGCAACTTTAGGTTTATTGGCGATGTTCTTTAATCCGTCCCAGACTCTGTCAAGATCCGAACGTTGATCTTCCAGTGTTGGTTCATCAACCTTTAGATAAACCTTTTTTACATTTGGTGCAAGCTTAAGTTCTCTCTTTAACCCTTCTGTCAGAATTTTTTGCTCATACAATCTGCTTGAAATCGGGATTTCTACAACCATGTCGCTCAGAATTTTAGTCCTGCAAGCAAGCACATGGCCCTTTTTAATATCTTCTTCTGATATAAATCTTTCAGAACCTTTTTGCTCGTAGTTTCCTTTTACTATATTTACCTTACATTTTCCACATACTCCCATTCCCCCACAATCGGATTTAATTACAATACCGGCTTCATGGACCGCTTCATATAGTGTAGTATCCGGAAGTACATAGACGGATCTTCCATCTGGTTCTATGGTTACACGAAACTTTTTTTCACCCATCGAATTTTCCTCTCTCTAATTTGAAATGAAAATAAACAAAATATTAACAGTAATAAAATAAATATATTAATATATTCTTAAATATTGAAATAAAAAATGAGGAAATACAATAAAAAGTTTAATCCATTACCTGTCCGCCGGTGACATTTATAGCCTGGCCCGTCATATAGGATGCACCATCTGAAATCAAAAATAGGAGAATCGCAGTTACATCATCATAGGTACACCCTCTCTTTAGTGGTACCTGATTGATGTATCTCTGTCTAACTTCCTCTTCGGTAATCCCCCACTTTTTAGCATACTGTTTGTAAAGGCTATTAACCCATAGAGGCGAATCCAGAAGATTCCCAGGGCATATTGCATTAACCCTAACATTGTAAGGTGCGAGATCCAGGGCTATACTCTGGGTAAATCCTATTCCACCAAACTTTGATGCTGAATATGCAGAGTTTTTGTAGCTTCCGCGTTTTCCTGACTTGGAGTTTATCTGAATAATTACCCCACTTTTTTGTTCTTTCATTATTTTTGCTGCCTCTTTTGCACACAAGAAAAATCCGATAAGGTTTACATTGATAATTCTCCTGAATTGCTCCTCAGGGAATTCTGTGACCTCGTATGAGTATAGAATACCAGCATTGCTGACAAGAATATCAAGCCTACCAAAACTTTCAACTGTCTTTTTTACCATATTTTCAACATCTGCAGAGTTTGTAACATCAACTTTCAAAGGAAGAGATTTTATTGAATACTTTTTTGCGATATTACCAGCTACTTTAGTGGCATTGTTATAGTTTAAGTCTGCTACCGTTACGTTGATACCATTCTCAGCTAATTTATGGCAAATTGCTTCTCCGAGACCCTGGCCACCGCCGGTTACTATTGCATTTTTTCCTTCCAAATTATACATAACCCACCATCTCCATTAAAAGTTTTTATAAATATTCAAAGGTTATACATGCATTACTGAAAAGTGGATATATTAAATATCCAGAAGCTTGTTTAATAGAGCTGCTTCAGCTTCCCTTGTCCAGTCTCCATTTTTTGTAAGATGCTGTCCAATTTCCGGGTATTTTTCCCTGAGCTCTTTTAAATGCATCAGAGGTAAATCTTTAATATGAGGATAAACAACTATTTTCCCGGGAAACGTACCATTTTTAACAGCTTCAATTCCCTTCCATACGTCGTTCATTCCGGATACACCTGCTACAGCATTGTTTGTATTTAATTCTCCTTTTTCAACTTTTCGTAGTGTATATTCCATATCCTCTATTTCAGAACCACTTGAGCCTATGTATCTCACGGATTTTACTGCCACATCCTTGATGTTGAATTTGACAATGGTTCCTTTTGACACTCCTGCAAATATATTTAATACAGCTTTATCGCCAAGGTAAGTGGCTGCATCCTCAATAACTGGAGGAATTGCAGCAAGACAAACTACATAATCAAATAGGTGACCGTTGTTTAAATCAAGTATCCTGTTCCTTAATTCACCGGGATTTAGGAAATCATTAGGATTTAAAACGGTAAAGGCAATATTCTTATCCTCTGCACTTTTTGAGAATTTTTCAATGAGAGTATTGATCCTGTCTTTGGATATATCGGTTATGACTATACGTTTTGGTGGATTTTCAGATTCGATTGCAAGTTGTACATGCATCTGCCCCATGGGCCCGCCTGCACCTACAAGAAACATAGATTCACCTTTAAAGTGATAATCGAGATTTTTTGTATAAGGAGCTGAAACATCGTTTCCTGTGTCTCCAATAAATGAGATCCTATCGTAATGTATCTTCCCGGCATCCAACTCAACAACCTGTTTATCGTTAGAGATAACCATATAATTTAGAATCCCGTAGGGATTCATACTGTTTCCAGCTTCCTTTAATAATTCATCATCCACCTCACCCAAGATGATTATGTCATCAAATGCATTATTGTCACCGTATTTAGCAGCAAGGTCTGAAATGCCATTTTTCGTTTCTGGAAATATCTCAGAATTTTTTCCAGTAAGTGATTTTTTTAAGGTTAGAGTTATATTTTCATCACTATTGTATATTATAACCCTTTTCGGTGCCCTGTTTTTAAACAGCTTTGAAAAATCCCAATTTTTATTTTCAGGGTAATCCCCTTTTATAACAAGAAGATCCCCTTTGTCCTTAATACCATCTCTGTGTTTTATCCTGTAGGAGGCAACCACACATGCCCATGGTTCTACAAGGGCAACTTCACTGTAACAGCAGTTATAGTTCTTAAGGGGAATAAGATAGCTTCCTCCATCTCCGTCAAGAATTTCTTTACTTATAATACCATATTGAGATAATCCTCCCGGTAGAACATATCCATATGCCGTTCCTTTTCCTTTATAATAGACATCTGCCTGAATTATATATCTATCTCCCGGTTTATACTGCTTTTCCCAGTTTTTTCCAGCTTTTACAATGGTAAGAGCTACTTCATGTCCGGGAATTACCGGATCCTTTTTTAAATCTCTCCCTTGAATTCTAGGATGATCACTTCCGAACTTTATAATTTTTGTATCCGAAAAACATAAACCAACAGCATCACTTCTTACCAAAAGCTCATCATCTTTTGGTTCTGGTAGCGGTAGCACAGATGGGTTTTTGTCTTCACCAAAGTTTTCCATTCCCTTTCCAAAAATTCTCCATGCAAGAATATTTTCTGGCAGTTTATACTTTAACTTTTTAAAATCATCCAATTTGGCCATAATTTTCTCCTTTTATATCCTGTAATAAAGTATAAAATAACTTAATTTCATGAATAAAATCATAATTATTAATACTGAATAATCAAGAAAAAAATATGCAAATATGCTTTAGTTTATGATAAAAACCTTACTTTATTTATTCATTTTATGCCAATTAAAAATTAACAATTACTTTTAAGTAACCTTGAATATTTTAACATTACTAATTAGAACTTAAATACTATTATTAAAGACAACAGAGAATTCTGGTACAAAAACCGTTAATTAAATGAATAAAACCTTATGTAAAGATTGGTTACAGAGGGTTTACAAATTTAAGTGATTCTAAAATTAATGATTTTTTATCTTGCATTATTTATTGTATAAAGGTATTATTAAACTATATAAAACATTGGAGGACTAACATGCTTGGAGGAATAGGTGTTCAGGAGATATTAGTTATTTTAGTCGTCGGATTGCTAGTTTTTGGTGCGTCAAGACTTCCAAAAATTGC
>QNBN01000142.1 GCA_003645695.1 Spirochaetota bacterium
AAATGAAGGATTAATAATGAAATTATCAGTTTTGAAAAATACATCTCTTGCTAGTGTACATGAAAGACAACGGTTTGGATTTATAAAATATAAAAAAGAGGTTTCAGAGGTTACTAAAATAATTAAGAGATTAAATGTTATTACACCGGATCTTGAACAAAAAGTATCCATGTTAAGTGGTGGTAATCAGCAAAAAGTTGTAATTGGTAAATGGTTGTTATGTAATCCTAAGCTTATAATTTTTGATGAACCTACTAGTGGTATAGATGTAAAAGCGAAGATTGAAATTTGGAAGTTAATAAGAGAATTAGCACAAGAAGGAGCGGGTGTAATTATGATTTCATCAGAAATACCTGAAGTAATAGGTGTGAGTGATAGAATACTTGTAATGCATAAAGGTAGAATTGCTGGTGAGTTATCTTCAGATGTTGCTACAGAAGAGAAAATTCTTACATTAGCTTCATTTGGGGGATAAATTGAAAGCGGGAGATGAGGTGAAATCAAGGTATTTTTTAGATATAAGAAGGTTTGTTAGAGATAATATCGAAAGTGTGATTATATATTTAGTTTTAGTAATTATTGCTGTAGTAGGTTCAATTATAGCACCTGATTTTACTAAGCCTCAAAACATAAAAAATGTATTATTACAAGCCGTTGCCCTTGGATTAGTAGCAATAGGGCAAACTGTTGTAATAATATCTGGGGGATTAGACCTATCAGTAGGTGCAACAATAAGTATGGTCGCTGTATACACATCTGGATTAATGGCAGGAAGATCGGGAATTTTAATTGTTCTTCCTATTGTGATTTTAACAATTTTGATGGCACTCAGTATAGGTTTTTTAAACTCGATGATTATTACTAAACTAAGAATTACGCCTTTTATTGCAACTTTGGCAATGGGATCGGTTACACAGGGCATTGTGCTGATGTATACAAAAATACCGAGAGGATTAATATCCCCAGAGTGGAAATTTTTTGCGGAAGGAACTATATTTGGAATTCATTTTGGAGTTATGTTTTTTTTCGCTTTTTTACTTGTAACATTATTTATGTTAAAGAAAACAATTTTGGGTAAATATATATATGCGGTTGGTGGAAGTGAAACAACTGCAAGACTATCAGGTATTAGGACTGTGAGGGTATTGGTATTTGTTTATATGTTTTCAAGTTTTATGGCATCATTATCTGCATTATTTTTGATAAGTAGAATGGGAATTGGGGATCCACAGGTTGGTGGGCTTAATTATCAGCTTTATGATCTTGAATCGATTGCTGCAGTACTTGTTGGAGGAACATCACTTAGTGGTGGTATTGGAAGTGTTATTGGTACATTAGCTGGGGTCCTTATTTTAACCTTACTTAATAATATTTTTAATCTTTCTGGTGTATCTACTTTTTATCAATGGGTTATTAAAGGTGCGATTATTATAGGAGCTGTTGCTACGTATAGACTAATTAGAGAGGAAAAATAATTAAACAAATAAAATGCGAAAAATACTGATAACCCCAAGATCATTGACTAAAAGTGGGCATCCAGAATTGGATAAACTAGTTAGGGCTGGTTATGAATTGGTTTTCTCAAGCCCGGGTGGAATGCCCGATGAAGATGAACTTATAAATTTAATTGATGATTGCTCCGGCTATCTGGCAGGGATAGAAAAAATTACGAGGAAGGTTATTGAATCAGCAAAAAAACTGAAAGTAATAAGTAGAAATGGTGTAGGTATTGATAATATAGATGTTGGAGCAGCAGAAGACCATGGAGTAAAAGTATGCGTGGCTAAAGGGGCTAATGCTAGAGGAGTTGCTGAGCTTACAATGGGACTTTTATTATCACTGGTGAGGTCTATTCCCTTTCACAATTTTGCTTTGAAGGAGGAAAGGTGGGAGAGAAAGAAGGGCATTGAAATTAAAAATAAGACACTGGGTGTAATTGGCTGTGGAAAAATTGGCAGAGAAGTTTCAATTATGGCTCTTAATCTTGGTATGAATGTATTGGCTTACGATATTTACATAAATAAAAATTTTAAACCTGACAAAAACTTTAAATATAAAAGTTTTGAAGAAGTAATTCGTGGTTCAGATATTTTAACTTTTCACCTTCCAGGAAGTAAGGATGGAAGACCAATTATTACGGATAAAGAAATAAAAGGTATGAAAAGAGGTGTTTTTATTATAAATACTGCTAGGGCTAACCTAATAGACATGAGTGCAATTATTAAGGGTTTAGAAGAGAAGATAATCAGTGGGTATGCAACGGATGTTTATCTTAATGAACCACCTTCAGGAGTAGAACTTGAACTTTTAAAAAGAAAAGATGTTATAGCAACACCTCATATTGGGGGATACACAGAGGAAAGTATTGATAGAGCTACGAGAGAAGCAGTTGAAAATCTCCTAAAATATCTTTCATGATTTTTTTCATTTGAAAATATTTAAAAATAAGGATGAGAGTTGATATGAATGAAACTTTGGTAGAAATTGAGAATTACGGTATTATTCCAGTTATTGAGATAGATGAAATTGATCATATAGAACCATTAGTTAACGCTATTATGAGCGGTGGGTTGCCGATTGTAGAGATAACTATGAGAACTAAAGCTGGAAGGAAAGCTATAGAGATTATTAAAAAAAGGTGGCCTCAGGTTATTCTGGGTGCTGGTACCCTACTCAGTGAAGAACAGATTAGATTCGCAGTTGATTATGGAGCTGATTTTGGAGTTTCTCCGGGAATGAATGAAAGAGTTGTAGAAGAAGCTTTAAAATTAAACTTTAATTTTTACCCCGGAATTGCTACTCCCAGTGATATAGAAAGAGCGTTAAATTATGGTATTAATCGAATGAAATTTTTTCCTGCAGAATCCCTTGGTGGGTTAAATATGCTAAAAAGCTTATATGCCCCTTATAAGCATTTGAAAGTAAAGTTTAATCCTACTGGTGGGATAAACCCTGAGAATATGGCAAGTTACTTAACATTTGAGGGGGTGTACGCTGTTGGTGGCACATGGATAGCAAAAAAAGAGGATATTAAAAATGGTAATTGGGAGAAGATAAAAGAAAGTGTCGTTAAAGCTCTTTTAATTTCAAAAAAGGCTGGAAAAAAAACTAAATAAAAGCGGGAGGAAAAAATGGATTTGAAAATCGAGAATAAAAGAGTAGTTTATCCTTTTTCAGTAGGGATTGATTCTGAGACTGGCATGATGGATGATTACGATGTGCATATAGAAAGATGGCTTAAAGATATAACTAAAATGTTTTACGATGAGAACGCGGCTATAAAATACTTAAATAAACACGGAAATATCAAGATATATGAAGTTTATGAAAAAGGGATACCTGAAATTGATGGTGAAGTTAGGTTCTGTTCCAGTATAACCTATCCAGGTAAAATAGGCGATGAGTATTTTATGACAAAGGGGCACTTTCATTCCCGTCCAGATACTGCAGAGCTCTACTACTGCATACGAGGCCATGGTTATATGCTAATGGAGAGAGAAAATGGGGATTATGTAATAGAAGAGATGTATCCGGGAAGAGCGGTTTATGTCCCGGGTTATTATGCTCACAGATCTATAAATATCGGTGATGAACCACTTATTTCTTTGCCGGTTTATCCCGGAGATGCAGGCCATGATTATGGTACCATAGAGCAAAAGGGGTTTAAGCACCTTGTAGTGGATAAAGATGGAAAACCCTCTATAATAGTAAATCCTTATTATAAAGAATAGGTGAATACATTTTAAGATTACAAAAATATGGTTAGAACAGTTATATCAGATATCGATGAGAAAAACCTTGGTTTAACCTATGTTCATGATCACCTGATCGTTCGGAAAGCTGAGTATAACAGCCTTCCAGCGCGGATCCTTTTGGATGATGTCGTTAAAACTCTGGAGGAAGTTAGAAGATTTAAAAAATTTGGAGGTCAAACTATCGTAGATGTTCAGCCTTTTGGTGCCGGAAGGGATATAGAGGCGTTGAAATATATATCAGAAGAATCTGGAGTAAAAATTATTGCTTCAACCGGACTCCACAAGCTGGATTTCTACAGGGAGAATTTCTGGTCTTTAAAAGCAGAGGTTGATGAGATTACAGAGGTTTTTATTGATGAGATTGTAAATGGGGCATATGCTTTCGATGAAAAAGATCCCTTTAAAAAGAGAACCAATATAAAAGCAGGAATTATAAAGATTGCCACGGATAATAATGGTTTAACAGATTATTATCAAAAGATATTCAAAGCTGCTGCGAAAGCACACAGACAAACTGGTGTTTCAATAATTACACATACCGAACTATCAACCTTTGGAACAGACCAGGCTGCTTTTTTAATTGATAATGGTGTTGAGCCTAATAGCATTATTATAAGCCATATGGATAAAAGGTTAAATATAGAGAATATAATCAAACTTGCAAAAATTGGTGTTTTTCTTGAATTTGATTGTATTGCCCGGTATAAGTACCATGGTGATAACGAGGAAATTCTAATAATCAAGAGAATGGTAGAAGAAGGGTTTGTTGATAGAATAGTTATGGGTATGGATTCAACCAGAGAGAGATTTTTATCATACGGTGGTAATTGTGGTCTTACGTATATTATAGAAAAGTTTATTCCAAAAATGAAGATGTTGGGAATAAAAGAGAAAGAAATAAAAAAAATATTAATCTATAATCCAGAATCAGCTTTAAGAATTAGGCGAATAGGCTCTGAGTTATAAAAATAAGGAGATAAATTATGCTTGAAATCCCTCATAAAAGAACATTTTATTTTATAGGAGTAACCACATCAAAATCATCTATTATGAAGATATTTCCTAACTGGATTAAAGCATTGGGACTGCCTGATACCAGGATTCAGGGTTGCGATATAAAGCTTCATGGGCCAAAAGAAAAATACAGGGAGATTATTTTACATATTAAAAATAATGAGCTTGCTATTGGAGGATTAGTTACAACCCATAAGATAGATATTGTAAAACATGCGGGAGATCTTTTTGATGAGTTCGGAGAATATGCAAAGATCTTTGGTGAGATCTCAAGTATATCAAAAAGGAATGGTAAATTATGGGGACATGCTAAAGATCCAATTACAGTGGGATTAGCATTACAGGATTTTTTGCCTGAAAATTACTGGATAAACCATCCTCAATCTCATGTTTTTATTATGGGAGCTGGTGGGAGTGGGTTATCCTTAAGTGCGTATCTGATGCGTAAGGACCATGGTAATAATGTTCCATCAAAAATAATTATTAGCAATAGAAGCAGAGGTAACCTTGAACATACCCGGGAGGTTCACGAAAGATTAGGGTATACAACAGAGGTAGAATATGTACAGATCGGGCATCCAAAAAGCAATGATGATATAGTTAAAGATCTGCCAGAGGGTTCACTTATTGTAAATGCGACTGGTATGGGGAAGGACAGACCCGGATCTCCTGTATCCGAAACTACGATTTTTCCGAAGAACAGTTACATATGGGAGTTCAACTATAGGGGAAGCCTGGAGTTTTATCATCATGCGCTGATTCAAAAGGAAAAACAGAACCTACATGTTGAAGATGGCTGGAGATATTTTATCCATGGATGGACACAGGTTATAGCTGAGGTTTTTCATATTGATATTGAAAATGAAAAACTTAAAGAGTTGAGTAGCATAGCTGAAAAAATAGCAAGATAGATGCTCTATTTTTTAGGAGGGTAAATATCATCTTTGGTAAAGGGTTTACCATCAGCCCCTAAAGAAAATATTTTGTAATCATTTTTTAATTTTACATAGTAATATTCCCTTCCCCATGCATCTTCGATTATACTCCTGTCAGTAATTCCTTTTTTCTGTAAAAGTTCCTCCAGGGTATTTGGATATTCACCAAACTCCTTTTTGTATAGTTCGAGTGCCAGTATTGTATTTTTAAAGTTATCTCTTGTCACAAAGGCATTAACAGTATCTTTTGCATATCTTCCTTTGCAACTAACAATGCCTTCAGAGAATATTAGAATCACTATAATTAATAATAAAACACTTGTTAATCTTTTCAATTTTTAATACCTCTTTTTTATACATAGAACTATAAAGCAATTCTTATTTTTGTTCAAGTACTGATGTAACGAACAATTCTTTCAGAGATTTTTTCTATACTACCTCTCCCAGCCATTCTTTGTTTACCGTTTTCTTCAATTTCTTTTAGTAGTTTTTCATCATTTATAACTTCGAGTATCTCTTTAGCTATTCTTTTTGGTTCTGGATCAAATACAAATAATGATTTTCCTAACAACCTTTTTTGAGCTTTTAGAAACTTCTTTGTTATTTGAGGTCCCTTCCCCCAAAAGCTAAATATTGGTTTGCCAAGCCCTGCTGCTTGTTCATTGGCTGTGCCCGATGTACCAATAATTATTTTTGATTCATTAATAATATCGCCGAAATGCGTATCGGATATTATGATATTGCTGTTAATACCCTTCTTTGAATATACATAAATCGAGCTTACAGAGGCATCGATTATTGAACTGTTAACTTTTTTTAAGTTATTTTCTTCGATGATTCTTTGAAGCTCCAGATTTGGAGGAATAGCTATTGCAAAAATAGTATTCTGAATTTTAGATGATAAATTTTCCATTATTTTAAATATTAATCTCAGATTTCTATAAGCCTCTTTTTTACTACCGGGTAGAATGCCGACAACTACTTTATCAGATGGAAAAATCTTTTCTTTGCTTATTTCAACGCAATCCATCATCGGATTGCCATAGGAGAATACATTGGAGAATCCTTTACTTTTTAAATATTCAGCCGTTTTTAAATCCCTAACAAATATAATGCCTGCAAGAAGCTTCATCCATATCCTTTCAATGAAACTATAATGCTCCTTAAAGGGTTTTCTACTTTGATACCATTCACTCTGTTGAAGTCCTACAAAAATTTTTTTTTCTTTTTTCTTTGAAGAAAATACTGAGGTGAAAAGTAGAATATATGGGTCCCCAACTGTTATAATGTAATCATATCTCTCAGAAATATTTTTTAATTTAAAACCCATTTTTAGAGTTTTGTTTATAAGACCATGAAGAATATCCCCGAAAAAGTCCTTAAAGCTCCTTACAAAACCTTCACTCGGTAGAATGGTTCCACGATATACTGTTTCTATTCCAATACTTCTATAAAAATGCCCTTTTCCAACTGTTGGAAAAGCATTGATAGTTATGCCCGGCAATTTTTTCATTAAAGAAATGCCAAGATATGCAGCTACTTTATCCTCGCCGTAACCGTTTGAAACTAAGAGTATGCTTTGATTCATCTATTAGTCCTCAACTATAACAACCTT
>QNBN01000143.1 GCA_003645695.1 Spirochaetota bacterium
CAGATTCTCATAATAACCGGCCCTAATATGGCCGGGAAATCTACCTATCTGAGGCAGGTTGGTATTATTGTGCTTATGGCTCAGATTGGCTCTTTTGTGCCGGCAGAGGAAGCGGAAATTGGTGTGGTTGACAAAATTTTCACCAGGGTTGGAGCAAGTGATAATCTGGCAGCAGGAGAGTCAACATTTTTGATGGAAATGATTGAAGCAGCAAACATTTTAAACAATGCAACGCCTCGTTCCCTTGTGCTCCTTGACGAAATAGGTAGAGGTACATCGACATATGATGGAATTGCTATTGCCTGGGCTGTGACCGAGTATCTCCACAACAACCCTAAAGTTCAAGCAAAAACCCTATTTGCGACTCACTATCATGAACTAACAGAATTGGAAAAGATATTGCCTCGTGTTGTTAATTTGAATGTTGCAGTAAAAGAATATGGTGACAAGGTAATCTTCCTCAGAAAGATAATTCCAGGAGCATGTGATAAGAGCTATGGAGTTCATGTGGCTCAAATGGCCGGTATTCCAAAAGAAGTTGTTCTCAGGGCTAATGAAATTTTAGCGAATTTATCAAGGGAAGAAAGAGTTTTGCCCACAGACACTAAAAATTTTAGAGAAATTGATAAAAATCCATATCAGTTGAGTCTTTTTGACGAAATTGAGAATAAGCTCAAGGAAGAGCTTTCTGAGATTGACGTTAATTCAATGACTCCTCTTGAAGCTCTTAACAAGCTTGACGAGCTGAAGAAAAAGTACGGATTGTAACTATATGGACTTCAGAAGATTGGTTTCGGCGATTGTGATTGTTTCCCTATTCTTCCTCAGAGGGGTAGTCTCTGGAGTCCAGACGAAATACACTGGAGAATTTTTGAAATTCGGTGTGGGCGTCCGGGAAATGAGCCTAGGTGGAGCTGTTGTGTCATCTTCCAACCCTGCTGTCGCTTATTACTGGAACCCTGCAATTCTATATCGAAGTAATAGGAGCTTACTGCAAATGATGCACAGTGAAGAGTTCGCAGGAGTGCTTAAATATGACAATTTAAGTTTTGTTGCCGGTAGCGCTCAGAAGGGAGTTTTGGGTATTGGATTTATCAGAATAGGGGTCGATAGCATTCATTATTTGCAGGATTTTATTCAGTACAATGTAGGTGGAAATGAGGGTGAATACAGACCGGACTATTCTGAACTAAAATTTTTTAACTCCAGCCTCGGCGCTTTGTATTTTTCGATATCCAACCGTTTGAAAGATAACATTCTCTACGGTATCAACGTAAAGTTTCCCTACGAAAGATTGTATAAAGGATTCGCCTGGGGAATCGGTCTTGATGTAGGAATTCTTTACGAATTCAGTCGCTACAGCCTTGGTATAATTGCCAGGGATCTTACCGGAACGCTTGTTATATGGAATGATGGCTATAAAGAACTTATCCTACCATCGTTTTGTGTCGGAGTTGCCTCCGTTTTTATGCTTGGGAAAACAATAACTTCAATAGAACCTTCGTTCTGTTTGGATCTATCAACCGGCTCAAAGGAAAATGAAAGCTTACTTTACCTCTTGTTTGCTAATATAAGAGCAAGAGTTGGTTGTGAGATAAGCATCAAAAAGGCTTTAAAGGTAAGATTCGGGAGAGATGAGCTGGGAGATTATACAGCCGGTATTGGTATAAACGTAAGATTTATTAATATTGATTATGGAGTAGGATTTGGTGGAAGATATAATGAACTGGGAGTCTCACATCGTGTAGGCCTAATTGTCGATATAAACTCTTTTAAGAGAGCTTTCCTTGAATGGCTTGAGGATTGATTGGCTCGACAATTATGCTTTTTTCAAATTTATATGAAGCGATACCCGGATTACTTTTCTTAGGTTTCCATACATATTTCTTTTTTGTATAGACAACAGGGACAAGTTTTGAGTTTTTATCTTTGCTATTGAAAGCGGCAAGTCCCGCTGCTACCTTTGTGATTTCGCTCGGGAGAGAGTCTCTTTTATTCGGGTTGCGTACTATCACATGCGATCCAGGAACATTTTGCGCGTGAAACCAGAAGTCATTCGGGCGAGCTATTTTAAAGGTCAATATATCATTGTCCCTTGCACTTTTTCCTATGAGTATATCCCAATTTTTGTAGGATATGAGCTGGTAAGGGAGTTTTTCGTGGTGCTCTTTCAATTTCACAGTAGGTAAATAGTTATTCTGTATCAGTTTTTTTACTGACTTCAACTCTTTCCTGGAGTTAATGGATCCCAATTTTTGAAGCAATTTTTTTGCATTATCTAAACTGTGTTCATTTTCTATAATGGTTTTCTTTAAGATCTCCCGGGATTTCTCTATATTTTTCGCCTTTTCAAAATACCGTTTTGCATTTTCATTTGGTGTTAACCCTCTGATTAAAGGGATTTTTATTTTTTCAGCTGGATTATGAAGTCTGGGAAGAATAACAAAGTCTGCCTTTCTATTAACCTTATGGTAGTTAGCTAAAATAGTTTCTGCCCATTCTTTATAGGTGGAAGGATCTTTTATATTTTTTAAATCCTGTTTTTGTCGCAGGAGTTTTCTCTGAGTAGCTGCTATATACTTTTCGACAATTCTTATTAGATTCCTCTTTTCTTCGATAAAATAAAAATTTTTTAGATACTCTTTTATGAATTCATTAGTGGCCGTCGTACAGTTCGCAAATATTTTTAAGTCATTATTTTTAAGATAAGAAAGCTTTAAAAGGCTAAAAACAGGTAATTCTCCGTAATATATGTAAAAGTTTTTAGCTTCGATCTCATCCAGCATTTCCTTCAGTGTATTGTTTAGTAGCTCGATTTCTTTACCAGAAAGTTCTCCGCATTTTTTATCCGATCTTAGTCCTGTACGAGCGAAAAGTTCATTGACAAAGACCTTATCTAGCCTTTTGTTCATAATATTTTTAAGCAAAATCTCCAAATTTCTGTCTCCATATGTTAAAATGAGGTTTTCTATACTTTCCGGATCATAAGAGATACTATCAGGTGATTTGAAATCGCTCATCTGAAAACGATTAGATTGTTTATCTGTGGAAGTCTTTCTAAAACTTTCAAGAATTGCAAACTTGCCGTCCAAAAGAAAAACATTACCGTTTGTTCCATAACAACTCATAAGGAGGTAGTAATTATCATTGTTGAAACTGATTAGCAACTGTCTATCGCTGCGATTTAACAAGATTTTTGATATTTGAAGTCTGTAGATATCTTTGAAAAGAAGCACTTTATCTTTTGGGCTTGGGGTCCTGGTCTGGTAGGTTAAAAAGGGAAGTGGATTATTTGCACAAAAGTAAATATCTGAACCATCCGAAATGGAAATGTGGAGTTTTCTTTTTGCAAATGTAAAAGCTGAAGTGATAAACTTTGATTCTATTTTCTCCTGGAGTTCTTGAACCAAAAATTTTAAATGGAAATAAGAATTAAACATTTTCACTTACCGATTAGTAACCTCTAAAATTTATCCCTTTTTAGTAATTTTAAGAAAGATAACTAGCAAACGAAAACAATTTTGAGGTGATTCCTGGATTACACGTGGCAATTTTTGCTATCAGTTCTTGCTGTTTTTTCTAAGTGAACACAAAATGACATTAAGACATTAAGCTTTTTTGTCTGATTCATGGTATACACTTTGGGGAAACATTTTACAATAATCTAAGACGAAAAGATCAAGTATTACAGTTTTTTTAAATTGGGGCACTCCTCAAAACTTACACGGAGAGAGAGCCCTCTTCTTCAATCTCCTCTATCAAACCTGCTTCATCTCCTTCTACTATCCTCCTCACTTATATCGATCTCTCATCTGGTAGCCTCTTAATTTCCTTAACTGTTTACCATGTGAATGAACTGTACACTTTTTTGTTCGCAAAAAAATCCTTGACAAAAAAAACAGTTTTGTAAAATTAATTTAAGTTATAAAGGGGCAGTGAAAATTGTGGGGATGGGGGTTGGCGTTCTATGAAACTGGATGTTGGATTTTATAGCACGACTGAGAAAAAAAGGGGAGGGATAAGCCATGAAAAGATTAGTATTCATTCTATTCCTAATTTTGTTATTATCATTTACTTTTGGACCTATATCAAATGCTTGGATTGTTATAGGTGCTACATTGATACCACCTGATCCAATGAGTCAGATTGGTTGGGAAGTAGCTGGCATTTACTGGTCTACAGTAGCGGGGGTTGCCGGAGGTCCTCTTGCATCAGTTGCAGTTGGATTATAATCCTAATATAAAAACTCCTTTTAGTAGAAATTATTAGATTGAATTTTGGAATAAGAATATATTTTGCTGTTTTGTTATTCGCTCTTGGGATTTTGATAAGTCTGTTTATTAAAATAAACGTTTATGAAGGTATAGTAGTTTGGGACAAAATAGATATTAATAGTAATTCTCTATTTGTAAAAATCTTGATTAATAATATGTTAGTAATACTGTTCAATATTTCGGGTTGCTATATATTTGGATTAACTCCAATATTTTCGCTTATTTCCAACGGATTTTTTATAGGATTCTGGGTAAAATTTGTCATGTTAAATATTGAAAACTGGCACATTTTTTTATTAAAAAAATTTATGCCGCACAGTATTGAAATCGTTGGGATCATATTAAGCGGAGCAATTGGTATAAAGGGAGTAAAAAGATTCTATATAAAAAGTTTCAATCCATCTATTGAACTAACGGAGAGTAAATTTGAAATAACTTTTTCAATATTAATAATAATACTATCCGCTATAATTGAGGCTTATGTATCTGCAAAATTATAAGGATTTATTTGGTAAATTTTTGGATAGATATAAGTACTTCGGTATCTTATTTCCTATTTTAGTTTCTATGTTATCTATTATTAATGTTGCTCTTATTTCAGGAAAGATTAGAAGTGCTCAATTCGATTTTTATTTTAAACCTTTTTTCTACATTACAATATTCAACATACCCTTCACTATTCTTATTCTGTGGTTACTTATGACGTCTCTCGTGAATTTCATTGATAATATTTTGATGCAATTAGACGAAGAAAAAAATTTCTCCAGGCTTTTTCTGGGGATTGGTTATGGTTTCATATTTTTCTTTCTTTCTCAGTTTTATACTTTTTACCTGTTCAAATTTAAAATTGGTGACATTTTAGAAATAAATGGTTTGACCGGATTGGTTAGTCAACATGGATTTAATAAAATGAATACGATTGCGTTTTTTCTTTTTAGCCTATGGTGTGTATTTATAAACAAAATAATTTATAGAACAAAAATATATATAGACGTTTTGATATTGGCCCTTATTAATTCTTTGTATTTCTTCCTAAGTTTATTACGATCATTATGGCAAAATACATTAAGTTGATTATATATTGCATTAAATATAATCTTAGAAAAAATTACAACAATGAAACATTCTTTGGTTCATTTTACAGAAATTTGATATTTTACTCGATATGGATGACTGTAGTATTTATGCTATATTTGTTTAAGGTATATAATAGATCACTTCTTCAGATATTTATTTATGCATTGATAATTTTTATAATATTCTTACTGAATAGATGGAAATCAAAATCTCTTTGTTTACCATTTATATCCATAGCGTTTCTACCTAAAGGTAAAAGGTTTCTAATATTTTACGAAATATTAATTAATATATTTTCGCTATCTTTTATTTCAAGTGCTTTAATTTCTCTTTTATTTCCTCTGTATAACAACATCCCCTTTTCCCTTTTATTAATAATATTAGCCAATGTAATTTCTATAACCACATTAGTCATAAGGGGAAAGAATGAGATTTATAGATTTTATTATTAAGGAAACACAAAGATGTAATTATCTTAGAAAATCCTATTATCTTATGATGCTATTTTTACTTTTTCTGATTTCAATGGGTATATTAAAAATATTCACTCCACTTTTAACAAGATTATCCGAGGAGTTTATTGTCTATATTTCTCCTTTTATCCCATACTCTATCTGCCTTTTTTTATTTAATACGTTTTTACCAACAAAATCAAGGTCGATAGCTTTCTGGCTGACGGTGCCATATGGATTCCATTATATCTTCAGGAGATCGTTTTTATATTCTTTTATTATATACTCTTTATTTTCTTTATTATTAGCTTTATTGTGGGGTTTTTCTTCCTATATATGCATAAGTACTCTGATTATATATAATATCTGGCTTTTTTCCTGCTTGGTTTTGATTGTTTATTTACAGCCAATAGATCCATATAGCAAATTATTTTATAAATTAAATTTCAGGATTGCCGGGTATAATCTTTTGAATTCATTTCCAGCAATTTCATATATGTATTCTGTATATTTTTTGATTATGTTAAAAAAAGAAACTTTAGAGGTATATCTAAATAGATATGGAAGTGCAATAATTGTGTTATTGTTCTTATTTTCTATACTGAATACTTATCTAATCTTACTTTTATCAAGAAAGTATGTATTAAACAACAAAAGTAGAATATTTGTGAGGATGAAATTATGATAAGTTTGTCAAGTCTGTATTATAAAATTGGAAATTTTGAATTAAAGATACCTGAACTAATTTTTGAAAAGGGTAAGATATATAAAATAAAAGGTGAGAATGGCTCCGGGAAAACAACGCTACTCAGACTCATATGTGGATTATATAGACAAAACTCTGGCAGAATTGAAATCTTCGGAGCAAGTAATCAAGATGAAAATTGGTTATATAGGGCTGGGATATACCTGGATGAAAGTTTTCTGATTGACTATTTGACTCCTCTTGAGTTTCTTCATTTTAAGGGTTTATTTTATAAAATAAAACCAGTAGTAATAGATAAATTTTCAAACGAAATTAATGAATCCATTTCATATAAGCTTTTTTCTAATGATAAGCTAATAAGGGAATTGTCGCAGGGAAATAAAAAGAAAGTTGGTATTTACTCTTCATTTATGCACGATCCTGAAATATTAATCTTCGATGAACCATTTGAAGGGCTGGATGAAAAAGGACGGACTCTCTTGATTAAATTATTGAGTGAAAAAATTTGCGATAGAATAGGTATTATCACTGTACATCATGAGGTAGATTTAAAGGGTTCTATTAAGGAAGGCGAGATTGTGGAATTAGGGATGAAAAATGGTTTACTGAATTATAGCTAAATTATATAATCAGTTTCAGGTGATAGTTCAGTGTGAACAATATTGAGATTCACATTAATGAGCTGTCCAAAAATAGCATTACGAAAAATCCAATAAAAAAGGAAAAAGTAATAAGGATTTCATTTTCCTGCTTTTTGTAAATTTCAGGTATCGTTTCCTTTATTGTTAATAGCATTGCGCCACC
>QNBN01000144.1 GCA_003645695.1 Spirochaetota bacterium
AAGGTAATAGTAGGAGGGGCGCCTGTTACTAAGGATTTTGCGGATGAGATAGGGGCAGATGGATGGGCACCGGATGCTGTATCGGCAAAGGATCTGGTGTTGCAATTGATGGAAAATAAATAGGAGGACAAAAATGAGAAGCAATTATAAAGTTAATGATGGTGCAGAAATATCTGTACTATCAGATGAAGAGGTGAGAAGATTACTTGCTGCATCTTTTGAAATACTGGAGAGGGCAGGGGCTCAGTACCATGACAAAGAATCGATAGAAATCTTAAAGAAAGGCGGATGCTGGGTAGATGGAAATGTAGTAAAAATACCTACAAAATTGGTTGAATGGGCTTTGAGATCTGCTCCCTCTAAAGTAACCCTATACAACAGTAGAACGGGTGACATGGCAATGAGGCTAGAGGGAAATAATTCATATTTTGGTACAGGATCAGATACTCCATTTTTTATCGATCCATATACGCAGAATAGAATTCCTGCAAGTAAAAAAACGGTGTCAATGGCTACAAAGGTTATAGATGCTTTACCTAATCTTGATTTTGTAATGTCACTAGGAATAGTCCAGGATGTACCCCAACTGGTGTATGATAGGCATCAATTCGAAGCTATGATTCTAAATACATCGAAACCCATAGTTATTACAGCTATAGACATAGATGGTTATGCTGATATTATTGAAATGTGTCAGATTGTCGCTGGAGGCGAGGAAGAGCTGATAAAACGTCCATTTATGACATTATATGCTGAACCAATCTCACCTCTCGTTCATTCAGAGGAAGCAGCTCAAAAATTAGTATTGGCTGCGAAAAAAGGTCTACCTGTTGTATATACGCCATGTATTATGGCAGGAAGCACAGTGCCGATGACACTTGCAGGTGCAGTTGCAAATGGTGTGGCTGAGAGCTTAAGCGGATTGGTTTTGAATCAATTAACCAATGAGGGCAGCCCATTTATAATGGGAGGTGTTTTTACTATAATGGATCAAAACACGACAATTTTTTCGTACGGTGCTCCAGAGTTTGATATTATGATGGTGGCTCTGGCAGATATATCAAACTACCTGAGCCTCCCGATGTTTGGAACTGCAGGATGTACAGATTCTAAAATTGTAGATGAACAGGCTGCTATAGAAGATTCTCTTTCAATAATGCTTTCAGCGCTATCAGGAGCTAATTTAATTCATGATGTAGGATATATTGAACATGGTAATACAGCCTCTCTGGAAAATCTTGTAATATCAAATGAATTAATTGGTTATGCAAGAAGGGTAGTTAACGGAATAGAGGTAAATGACGATACCCTTGCAACTGATATTATAGATAAAGTGGGACCGGGAGGAAACTTTTTAGGGGAAGAACACACAATTAAATATTTCAAGAAAGAAACCTGGTATCCAGAGTTATTTAAAAGGGATATATACGATAACTGGGTAGCTCAAGGTAAAAAGACTTTAACACAAAGAGCAAATAAGAAGGTCAAAGATATACTGGAAAACTATCAGCCTGAACCGCTACCACAGGATGTCCAAAAAAAGCTTCATGATATTGTAGATAGAGCGGAACAAAAGATATTGAAAAAATAGAAAATTTTGAAAATCGTGAGTTGAGTAACGAAAACTTTATGGGCTTGAAACAAGAAAGGGGCGTGATGGATGCCCCTTACTTGTTTTTTAAACGGTGTTTTGTGCAAAGTGATAATAAAGGTAATGGTAGATATATAACGTTGTATAAAAATTGATTATTATTTGGGAGCAAGTGAATAAATCCGTAATATTATGAGAATTACTAATATTTTGTTTTAATGAATGAAGCTTAAAAAGGGCAGAAATTTACATATTTGAATTGGACTCATATGTATTATAATAAAAACAGAAGGTAATTTTGGTTAGATGGGGGAAAAAATTGCACAATTATGCTGTAGGGATCGATACAGGTGGTACATTTACTGATGGTGTGATATTTGATCTGGATAATGGAATAGTTCTTACAAAGACAAAGGTTATAACTGAAAGAAATAATCTTTCCCACGCAATTGATAATTGTGTGGGGAATCTTATTGATCAGATTTCAAAAAAAGATGAGGGATTTAAAGAAATCTTGAAGAATATAAAAATGGTCTCACTTTCAACAACCCTGGCTACAAACGCAATTGTAGAAGGTCAGGGGGCAGATGTTGGGTTAATTGTTATTGGTATAGAAACGAATAGGGAATATCCAACAAAATATTATGAAGAAATATCCGGAAAGATTGATATAAGAGGAAGGGTTAAAGAAGAGTTAGATATTGAAGGAGCTAAAAAAGCTATTCAAGACCTAAAAGGGAATGTGGAGGCTTTTGCGGTATCAGGATACATGAGTATTAGAAACCCGATGCATGAACTCGAGGTGGCAAAATTAATTAAAACTTTGACAGGGTATCCTGTAGTATGCGGACATGAACTAAGTAATGAGCTCGGTATTTATGAAAGAACAGTAACTGCGGTATTAAATGCAAGATTAATTTCATTGATTACAGATCTTATTGAAGCAGTTAAGACAAATATCAGGAACAGAGGAATTATAGCTCCATTGATGGTTGTAAAAGGGGATGGTTCATTAATAAGTGAGCAGGTTGCAATGGAAAGGCCTGTTGAAACAATATTATCCGGACCAGCTGCTAGTGTAATTGGTGGTAAGGTATTGACCTCTATTGAAAATGGAATGATAGTCGACATGGGCGGTACAACGACTGATATTGCACTTCTTAAAAATGGTAAGCCAAAGATAAATGAGCAAGGGGCCTCAGTTGGTGGATGGCTGACCAGAGTAAAAGCATCAGACATTTCAACGATTGGGTTAGGGGGTGACAGCCATATTTGCGTTTCAAAAAATCAGATATTAACGGTTGGTCCGCAAAAGGTTTATCCACTTTCATGGATAAGTCAGATACATCCATATATATTAGATGAATTAAATGAGATACATGCAGAGAACTATTTTCCCATCAGTTCACAGCCTACCACCATTTTATCACTTGTCAGAAAACCAAAAAAAATTGAATTGACAGAACTAGAGTTAAAAATATTGGAATCTATAAAGAATGAACCTCACACAATATACTATATTGCAAAAAAATTGGGAAAGGATCCAAACCTTCTTCCATGGGAAAGATTGGTACAGATAGGAAGCATCCACAGAGCAGGCTTAACTCCTACGGATATTCTCCATTATACCGGTAAGTTTAATGTCTGGAATGTAGAAGCCGCAAATATGGGGATTAAAATTATGGCTCGTAGAATGGCTTTACGAGAAAAAGATTTTGTAGAGAAAGTTTTAGAGCTTGTTTATTATAAGATTTTTAGATTGATTGTAGAAACCGGTATTAAGAATACACTTGGGATCGTATTTAGCGATGATTCAGCAGAAGAAAAACTGTTATATCGTATGTTTAACAGGAAAAAGTTTAAAAAGGAGATCGTAAACTTTTCTGCTAAATTAACTGTTCCTGTGATTGCACTTGGGGCTCCTGTACAGGCATATTTTCCTGAATCGGTTAATCGGTTAAATACGAGATTGTTAATACCTGAAAATGCAGATGTAGCAAATGCCATTGGTACTGTAAACGGAAATGTAGAAGAGAGGGTACAGATATTGATAAAGCCTACAGAAGGAGGAGCTTACTATGTTTATACACCTGAAGGCAGAAAAATATTTATGAAACTGGAAGAATGCTATGAATACGGCGAAGAGTATGGAAGAGAGTATGCATACAATAAGGCAGTGGAGTCAGGAGCATCGGATATTAAAATTATTGTTGAAAGAAATGAAAAGTATGGAACCTTAGCTGGAAATATTTTAGATGAAAATAATAAAATATTCATAGAATCTATTATAGAGGTAACTGCCCAGGGCAAACCGTGGAGATAGATATATTACAAATGTGATTTATAGGAGGAAATATGTTTGATAGAATGCAAAGTTTATCTAAAATTGATATTAAGAAAATTCATGATACAAGTATGAGTATTTTAGAGGAGATTGGTGTTTATTTTGATGATGAAAAAGTAGGAGAGATTTTTAATTCACATGGCTATAAAGTTGAGGGCAAAATTGTTTTTTTTGAAGAAAAGGAAATAATTAATGCTATAGAAAAAGTTCCATCGAAGTTTGAAGTATCTGCAAGAAATGATTCAAAGAGTATATCTATCGGGGAAGAGGATTTTGTGTTTGCTCCTGGATATGGTGCTCCTTTTGTAATGGATTATGATGGTACAAGACGAAATGCGAATATGGAAGATTATAATAATCTGTGTAAAATTATACATACATCAGAGTATATCGATTGTAATGGATTTATGATGGTGGAGCCACATGATGTTCCTGCTGTTTCTGCTCATCTTGATATGCTGTATTCTAATATAACACTATCTGATAAAGTTTTTATGGGTAGCCCTGTATCCTTAGAAGGTGCTGAAGATGCAATTAAAATTGCAGAGATGATATGGGGTAATATTAAAAACAGGCCTGTAATGATATCTCTGATAAATTCAATATCACCTCTCAAATATTCAAAGGAGATGACAAAATCTCTGATGAAGTTTGCTGAATATGGTCAACCATGTATTGTTGCACCACTGATTATGGGTGGAGCATCGGGGCCTATTAAAATTGCTGGTTTATTGGCTCAGCAGAATGCAGAAATCCTTGCCGGCATCACTCTTGCGCAATTAATAAATGAAGGAGCCCCTATAATTTATGGCTCTGCTTCGTCTATTACCGATTTAAAAACAGGGAGTTTATCCATCGGTGCTCCTGAATTGGCTCAGATTGTTTCTGGTACTGCCCAAATTGCGCGGTACTATTCTATACCTTCAAGGGCCGGAGGAGCCATCACGGATTCCCATATACCTGATACTCAAGCTGGAATAGAATCAGCCTTTGCACTTTACACAGCAGCAAGAAACGGAGTGAATTTTATACTCCATTCAGCGGGTATTCTAAATTCGTATTTAACTATGAGTTATGAGAAGTTTTTAATTGATGAAGAAATATGCGGTATGGTAAAAAAAATCTTGAGACCAATTGAAGTTTCTGATGAGGCACTATCTCTTGATATTATAAAAGAGGTAGGTATTGGAGGTGAATTTTTATCACATCCTAAAACATTAGAATTATGTAGAACTGAATATTACAACCCACTCCTTATGTTCAGGGATAACTATGAGAGCTGGCTCACAAGGGGGAAAAAGCGTCTTGATGTGATTGCCCATGATAGATTAAATGAGAGACTTGAGAGCTATAAAAAACCAGACATAGGTAAGTCCCTTGAAAAGGATTTAAAAAATTATATTGAAAAGAGAAAGGAAGAAATAAAGGGAAAGGTAAGATAGATTAAAAATTATTGATCGTTTGATGATCATAAACAAATCTTCAGTTTTGATGGATAAGGATTTTTCATCAGATAATTAGATAAAATAAATTACATAGTTATAATTAAATATTATTGCAATAAATAATTTTATGGTTTTATTTATAAAAATTATGGTCTAGCGAAGATCTATCTTTATCTTTTGTACCAGAATTATCTGTTGTCTTTAATAACAGTATTTGATGTTTAATTAGAACACCAAGATATTCAAGGCCACTTAAATATAATTTTTTATAGTAATATTTATAAAAAAATTATGCTTTTTTTAAAACTGTATCTGCAACGGCTCTAAAGTGAAAACCATAGATTGCCATTGTTACGGCTAAAGCAAACTTCTTAGGATAGTTAAATAGTGTATGAAATAGAAGCTTCCAATAATACTTTCTTTCTTTATTGAAAATACCAAGAACCCAGATTGATTTAAAAAAAGCTTTGATTCCCGATAAATTAACCCTGGTAGATCTTTTAATTGATGGAAGTTTGTATTCTCTTAAAAATGTTATAACACGCTTATAGTATTCTGATGGCGAATAAATAGTATTCACGATTTTTTTATATCCATTTTTTAACTTATCAATATTCATTTTTGGTAAAAAGTTGATTGTACCATCTGTATTATCACCTGTAATAGATTCTATTACTCTATTTTCCTTCTTCAAGCGATTAAATAATCTCGTTCCAAGGGGTGCATTCAATAATCCTACCATAGCAGTTACTATCCCACTTTTTTGGATAAAATTAATCTGTTTTTCAAAAATATCTTCTTTATCATGATCGAAACCAACTATAAAGCCTCCAGAAACGATAAATCCTTTTTTTTGTAACCTTCTAACTGATTTTAAAAGATTTCTATTTTGATTTTGGGCTTTTCCACATTCAGCTAAACTATCATCATTGACTGTTTCAATGCCGATAAAGGTAGAATCGAAACCAGCGTCAATCATAAGTTGCATTAATTCTTCATCATCAGCTAAATTTATAGAGGTTTCAGTTATGTAGGAAAATGGATAGTTTTTCTCTTTTGCCCAACTGATCATGGCCGGTAATAAACTTTGTTTTAGTATTTTCTTTTTACCTATAAAGTTATCATCAACAATAAAAATGCCTCCCCTCCAACCAATCCTGTATAATGTTTCAAGCTCATATAAAAATTGATCTTTTTGCTTTATTCTAGGTATATGACCATTAAGTATTGGAATAGTGCAAAATTCGCAATTAAAAGGGCATCCTCGCGAATATTGTATACTCATAGAGGCATAATTTTTCATTTCAAGAAGTTCCCACATTGGAGCTGGAGTCATTCTTATATCAGGAAACTCATTAGTTTTATAAACTTTTTTTGTAGTGCCATTTTTTAAATCTTCCAAAAACATTGGAAGGGTAATTTCCGCTTCATTTAATACAAAATGATCTATCCCACTGAACTGTTCGTGATCCATAGTACACATCGGACCACCTGCAACAACCTTAAGCCCTATTTTATTGCATCTATTAACTACTTTTTTAAATGAGGTTTTTTGAATGTCCATTCCACTAATAAAAGCATAATCTGCCCATTCAAGATCATTATCATTTAATTTTGATACATTCATATCGACAAGTTTTTTTTCCCATTTTTTCGGTAACATTGATGCGACCGTTAATAAGCCAAGTGGAGGTTCAGATGATTTTTTTGAAACGAATTTTAATGCATTTTTAAAACTCCAGAATGTGTAGGGTGTTTCTGGATTAATTAATAAAATATTCATTTGTTTAATATCTCCTTTTATACTATATTGTTTGAATATTGTACTATAGTATTATATACTATAGTACAATATATAATATTTTTTGTTATTGTCAACCTTTTTGTAAATAATTTATTTATATAATTAATAAATGCTATTCCAGAAAAAT
>QNBN01000145.1 GCA_003645695.1 Spirochaetota bacterium
AGGAAGTACAAGTGGTTATTCTATTGCTATGCGGATTTCTCAGTGGGATAAAAATAATAAGTTTATAGTGGAAAATTATTTTCCAGTTAAGAGCGAAACTTGGAAAAGACATGTTTTTAATTTTGTTACTCAGCCAAACTGCACTTGCATTCATATAGCTCCAAGTATTATTAATGGTAAAGGTACCGCCTGGTTTGATGATATAGAATTGAAAAGAATGAATGGTAGTTTAGTTAATGTTATTCGGACAGAAACTTCGGATATTAACATTACTAATTTAGATAAGACAATAACTTATCGCGAGGGAATAGATTATAAAATTATAGATGGAGATATGAGATATTGTGATTATGGTAAAGGTGATGCTTATCCCTACGATTTTACTAATCGTGCTCCAAGCAAGATTAAAAGGTTGGAAGGCGGAAGAATAGCAGATGGTGAAACAGTATTGGTAAGCTATGACTTTGTTTTGCAGTTTAATCCTTTTCCTTGGAAATGCACCTATTGTCCTTGCGAGCAAAGAACATATGAAATATTATTTGAATCTTTAGGTGCTTTGGTTAAATCTCCTTTGGTTACAGACTATATAGTAATTGGAGATACTGAAGTGTTTGGTATGAATAGAGACTCAAGATGTCTGAAAGCAGATAAGACCAATGCTGAATTATTAGCCGATGATATAAATAAAATATATAAATTTCTAAATAGTATAAAACCGAATATAAAAATACTCATATATGATGATATGCTGAATCCATATCATTTTGGTGGGCGACATACGCTGCAAATGGTATATGGTGGAAGAGTAAAAGGTGGAACTTCAGATGCGATAGATTTAATTCCTAAAGATATTATTCCCATTATTTGGTGGTATGGTTCTGAAGATTCCAAAGGGAAGATGAAAAATAGTCCAAATTATTACAAATCTAAAAATCTTAGCTACTTAATAGCTACGTGGTATGATGAAGAAAATATTAAAATGTGGATAGATATTTTAAAGAAGAGAAAAGAAAGTTTAGGTATGATTAATACCAATTGGCCTGATACACCCAAGGGTTTTGAGTGGAAAGGATTAGAATTTACTGCCAACCATTCTTGGAATATTATGGAGGAGGTGGTGGATGAATAGTTACGTTCGCATTCCTATTTTGTTGTATCATCGCATAGTATCATCTTCTAAATATCAAAATGTCTGCCTTGGTAGTGAAAAGATATTTTCTATAGACAAAGATAGATTTGAAGAACAGATGGAATATCTGCATCGGCAAAATTACAACTCAATTTTTTTAGATGATTTAGTAAATTATATTACTAAAGGCACTTCTTTACCACCCAAACCTATAATAATTACTTTTGATGATGGCCAAAGGAGTCAGTTAGAAACAGCTTTACCTATTTTAAAAAAATATGGATTAAAGGCAACTATTTTTGTTACTACCGATCCCACAGCTTCTGTTTTTAAAGATACCTGGCATATCGACAGACCTTTAACTAAACAACAGATAAAAGAGTTAAGTAAAGCAGGAGTTTCTATTCAATCTCACACTGTTACCCATCCAATTTTGCCAGAGTTGACAGATGAAGAAGTGCTTTTTGAGTTTAAAGAGTCAAAAAAGATATTGGAGTCTATTATAGATAAACCAGTGCAATTTTTGTCTATACCGTTAGGTTTTTGCAATAAAAGGATAAAGAAACTTGCTAAGCAAGCAGGATATAAAGCGATTTGCACTGCTAATGTTGGTACCAATGGTAAAAATACCGATTTGTTTTCTCTTCGTCGTATAACAATAGAGGGAACATTTAACTTAAAGGAGTTTAAAAAGAATTTGACACCATTTGGGATTTGCCAAAGAAAGATTATTGTTTTATTTTTTAAAAGAATTCCTCCCAAGATCTTTGGACTGAAAAGATGGATGAAATTCAGGAAATGGCTTTTTAATACTAAGTTTAGTTATTTTTTAACTTTAAGAAGACTTAAATGGCTTGGCTTGATTGTATTTTTAGCGATATTTCTATTAGTGGTTGTATTATTTTTAAAATAAAGATATTTATGAGAAAATCTCTTTTAAGAAAGATAAAAGATGCGAAAAAAGCACCTGTACTAGTTTTAGGTATGGGGCCGACAGCTTTAGCTGTAATTAGAGATCTTGGCAGAAGAGGTATTCCAGTTATTGGAGTGGATTCATATTGGTGGATGATAGGTTTTTATTCTAAGTATTGCAATAAATTGGCTTTATTAGATCCAGAAAAGAATGAAAATGAGTTATTTAAAGTCTTATTAGATTACGGTGAAGCCTTAGAGAGAAAATCAGTATTATTTGCTATTGATGATAACTTTATTGCGTTTCTTTCTAAATATGCTCATCGGTTAAGGAGTTATTATCGATTTCCTCTGACAGCTGAAGATTATGAAAGAAAGTTTCTTAATAAAAGAAATTTTTATCAATTATGTAAACAGAGAGGCATTTCTTTTCCTATTACATATTTTCCCAATTCGTTAGAAGAAGTAAAGGATATTTCTCAAAAAGTACCTTTTCCCTGTATTATAAAACCTGTTTATTCACATATCTGGGCTAAGAGATTTAAAGTTACAAAAGCAATTAAAATTAATTCACCTAAAGAATTATTACATACATATAAAAAGATAAGTTTATCGCTTTCAAATACAGAGTTGATGATACAAGAAGTTATTGGCGGCGGAGATGATAGAATCTATTTATGTGCTATATATTTAGATAGCTCCGGAGAGCCTTTAAGCGTATTTACTGGTAGAACTATAAGACAATATCCTCCTGATTTTGGCACTAAATGTTTAGCAGAAGGCTTTAAAGATAATTATATTGCTAAATTAAGTATTGAAATTTTGAGAAAAATAGGATTTTGTGGGATATGTGGGGTTGAGTTTAAGAAAGACCCTAAAGATGGGCAACTTAAAATTATGGAGGTTAATCCACGAGTTGTTAGGTGGTATGGGTTAACAGAAGCCTGTGGAGTACCTGTTATCTATACTGCCTATAAAGATTTAATAGGAGAAAAGCAGCCTAAGTGGAAATCAAGTAAATGGGTTCAAAAACATAAGAAATGGATATCATTTTGGCGTGATATAGCCTCCAGTTTATTATATATATGTAGAGACCAATTATCATTTAGAGATTGGATAGGTTCACTAAAAGGTAGAAAGGAATTAATGTTTGGTCTGGATGATATTTCTCTTTTTTTATATTTCCCTTTTTATGTTACTTTTAAAACTATAACTTCGTTGATAGAAAGATTGAAATATAAAATTTTTGTTGAGAGTTAAGAAGAATAATCATGATAAAGGTGATATTTTGGTTCAGTCTTATAATAATCTTTTATATTTATTTTGGATACCCAATATTCTTGATTATTCTGTCCCAAATTAGGAATCAACCAATTAAAAAATCAGAGATTACTCCAAAAGTTTCTATTATCATTACTGCTTATAATGAAGAGAAATTAATTGCTAAAAAAATAGAAAATACATTGAGTTTAAACTATCCAAAAGATAAGTTGGAAATCATAGTTGTCTCAGATGGCTCTTTGGATAAAACCAATGAGATAGTGAAAAGATACAAAAGGCAGGGAGTAAGGTTGATTGAATTAAAACATAGAAGAGGTAAAACTGCTGCTCAAAATGAGGCATGTAAGCAAGTTAAGGGTGAGATAAATTTATTTACAGATGTAACGGCTATATATAAACCAGATGTAATTCATAAATTAGTAAGGAACTTTTCTGATAATAAAGTTGGCTGCGTAACAGGTAAGGTATTATTTGCTACAAAAGATATGGGTTCAATTGAGAGAGGATTAACTTTGCGGCAAAAATATGAGTTATATTTTAGAAATATCCAAAGTAAAGTTCATTCGTTGTCCTTTACATCTGGTTGCATCTGTGCTATACGTAGAAAATTATGTGAGTCACTTCCAGAAGATTTAGTGAGCGATTTAGCGATGCCTTTAAAAATTATAGAAAAGAAATATAAAGTGATCTATGAACCAGAAGCGGTAGCTATAATAGAACGTCCATTAAGGATGATAGATGAGTTTAATAGAAGGGTAAGGATTGTTGCTCAGAGCTTATATGGTTTATTATATATGAGACGGCTTTTAAATCCATTTAGGTACGGTTTTTTGTTCTTTTTATCAATTTTACATAGAATATTGCGCTGGTTAGTTCCTTGGTTTTTGATTATAATATTCACTACAAATATATTTATGTGTAAAATTAATTTATATATGTGGCTTTTTTTGTTACAGATTATCTTTTATATGCTGGCTCTAATAGGATTATTATTGGAAAGGAAAGAAACTAAGGTTAAAACTAATGCGTTTTTTTACCTACCCCTTTATTTTTGTGTAGTTAATTCTGCTGCTTTAGTTGGCTTGATTAAGACAATTTTAGGTAAGAAATTTCAAATATGGGAGCCAGTTTCTCGTTAAAGGATTAGAAAGATGACAATATTGAACGCATTCACGGTAGATGTTGAAGAGTGGTTTCATATTTGTGAAGTGGATAAAGAAGAGATAAAATTTGAGAATTGGGATAAACTCGAAAGCAGAGTTACAGGTAATACGTTAAAACTTATGGAAATTCTGCGGGAAAATAATGTTAAAGCAACTTTCTTTTTTTTAGGTTGGATTGCAGAGAGATACCCTGAGCTTGTTCTTAAAGTTAAAAAGGAGGGACATGAAATTGCCACACATGGATATGCACATAAATTGATTTATAAACAAAGCCCAGAAGAATTTACTAAGGATTTAGAAAAATCTATTGATGTTATTGAAGGTATTGCAAAAGAAAAGGTAATAGGGTATCGCGGAGCAGGTTTCTCTATAAAGAAAGAATCTTTATGGGCATTAAAGATTATTGCCGAGCGTGGCTTGAAGTATGATACTACTATTTTTCCTGCTAAGCGGGGACATGGAGGATTGCAGACCTTTCGGTTATACCCACATTTAATTAACTTTGAGAATGATCTTAAATTGTGGGAGTTTCCAATATCTGTTGTTAATATTCTTGGGAAAAATATTCCGTTTTCAGGGGGCGGATATCTTCGGTTATTTCCCTATTGGTTTATTAAACAAGCGATACAAAGAATAAATAGGAAAGGACAAGCAGTGATGATTTATATTCATCCTCGAGAGATAGATGTTGAGCAGCCAAGAATAAAGCTGCCATTATATAGAAAGTTTAAATATTACGTAAATCTCAAAACTACAGAGAGTAAAATTAGAGCATTACTTTCCGATTTTAAATTTACATCTATTAAAGAAATATTAAGTTTATAACTGAGAAGCAAACTGGGGTTTGGGAGAAGCCAGAAAGTGCTAGATAAGATATCTTTATCAACAAAACAGGAAAGAGAGTCTTGGTTTTAGTGCATAGTGAATCTTATAAGGGTTTGAGTTTTTATAAATTAATACATAAAGCTAGATTAAAAAAAATTGTAAATATATTTAGAGAACTGAAACTACCCCCAAAAGGTAAGTGGGCTGATTTTGGGTGTTCTGATGGTTTTTATTTTAGTTATCTAAGAGAGAGAATTGAAGAACTTGCTAAATGGGAATTATTCGGTTTTGACTATGAAGAGGCATTATTAAATTTGGCCAAAGAGAGAAAAATTCCCAACACAAGTTTTTTTAAATTTGATCTAAATAAAATTAATAAAAAATACCAAGATTTATTTGACTTTGTTACCTGCTTTGAAACTATTGAGCATACAGGGAATTATAAAAATGCTTTTTCGGATTTTAAAATGGCATGTGCTCCGATTTGGCAAGGATAACATGGAGGTAATTCCGAAAAAAGACTATATCCTTCAAATTTCAATTCCTGACCCTTGAACTATTATGAAAGAACGACTCTTTTACACTAAAAACTTAATAATTTAAAGATAAATACAAATGACATTAGTAAAAAATATTGACAATATAAAGTTTTTAATGTACAATTTTGGTGGATATGAAGAAAGTTATAAAAAAGAAGATTATAAAAAGACGGGATGAAGTGTTAAAAATATTAGCAGGTAAAACCGCTGGGTTTTACCTGGGCGGAGGTACCGCATTATCTTTGTTTTATTTCGGGCATAGAGAGTCTTATGATGTGGACTTTTTTACAAAGGAATTTTCGGTAAAACAAATAAGTGATATAATTGCGCACCTTTCAGAAAGCATAAAAGCTGACATAAAACTGCAGGCCGAGGAACAACGCAAAGATAGGGCGCAAATGATGAGATATTTTCTGGCGATAGATGAGAAATATTCTTTGAAAATCGATTTTATAGAAGATGTATATAAGCTTATTAAACCTTTGAAAACAATAGACGACATTCCAGTATTATCCATTGAGGATATTTATTTGAGGAAATTATTTGCTATTTGCGGTGGCAGCGAAACTACCGATGATATAGGAAGAAAAGTATTTATAGGCGGCAGGCAGGAAGCAAAAGATTTTTTTGATTTATATTTTCTATCTGTTACTTTTATGCCGTTGTCTAAATTTGCATTGCAATTTTGCTCTCCTTTGCAGATAGAAAGTATAATAGTCTGGTACCGAACATATAAAAGAGCGGATATGAAACTGGGCTTGAAAGATATTATTACAGATAAGCATATTGATTTTCATAACATAGAGCGCCATTTTAAAGTAGAGATAGAAAATATGATTAAAGGAGAGCTTTAAAATGGAGAAAATATTTTGGGATAAGGAAATAACTCCTGAGAAAATTAAAAAAATTTTAAAAGACGAATCCAACCCAAGGTTTATCGAATTTGCGGCTCTTTTACTTTCCCGGACAAATAACCCTAAAGAAATTTTTGATGGTTGGATAGATAAAGTGATATTTTGCAGAAACTGGCAGAAGATAAAAAGAAAAATGCGCACTAATAAATGGAGTGATAAGAAAATTATTTTTTGGGATGAGGTTTATAAAGTAGTCGTTGGCGGCCTTGATAAAGTCCGGCTAAGATCTCCTAAGAAAAGGATATTGACTGTTGACCCTGAAATAAAAGCCTTATGTGATAAAATAAAGGAAATAAGAAAAAACAAGGGGTTAACACAGATGCAATTAGCCCGAAAAGCGCATTTATCCCAACAGACAATTTCTTTTATTGAACAAGGCTATGTTAATATTTCAATAAAAAATTTGAAGAAA
>QNBN01000146.1 GCA_003645695.1 Spirochaetota bacterium
AATCTTATTATAATCACTTGATAAGGCTTATATTGCTTAAACATATCTGCTTGCTGAATAGTTCTAACTATAAAGGAAAGTCCCATTATAAATATTATTGAAACAAAAAATACCTTCAAAAACTCTTTTATCATAAAAATCGAATAGGTCTTTCCTGGCAGAATTTTCACACTCTCTTCCTATAAATGAGATTTATAACTCCTGCTAGCAAAAAGAGAATATTCGGTATCCAGACTGCAAGAGCTGGGTTTATTAAACCTGACTTTCCGATTCTTTCCAGGGATAATAAAAATATATAGTACAAGAATATTATTAGAACCCCGATACCAAGTCCAAGTCCTTTACCACCTCTCCCTCTCCCTATCGCAAAGGGAGTACCAAAAAATACAAAAAGAACACAAGCAAAGGGAACAGCTATTTTCTTATGAAACTCAACGGTATAAACATTATAGCTGGCAGATCCCTTTTTCATTTTTGATATTCTTTCTCTCAATTCCTTTACACTCATATCCCTCGGTGATTTCGCTATGTTTTTCATTTCGCCCTTAACAATTGGAATAAAGAGATCCATAGCTTCAAACTTTGATATATTAAAGATTTTGCTTTTTTTATCTCCAGATGGGTCAAGTATATTTCCATTGATCAATCTTAAAGTTAGATATTTTTCAGATATATCATGAGGCAAAAAATATCCCTTTTTAGATGTAATTGTTCTTGCATACTTTCCCTTTTCTTTTTGAAAGAGAGTTATATTTACGAGATCTCCTGTTTTATCATCTACATTTTCAACAAGCATTGTTACATTCCCGCTAATCTTGTTTATACTGTGAATATCAATCTGGATAGTTGGCCTTGCAATGGTTAACTTCTGATAGAGAGTTCTAAACTTTATATTCCCTATAGGCACAAGTCTATCGGTAAGAAAAAAGCTCGAAATTCCAATAATGGTACCTACGATATACAGAGATATAAATATAGATGTGACCCTTATACCCGCAGCCCTCATTGCTGTTATCTCACCATCATTTGATAACCTACTTACAGCTACAAGGGCACCCATTATCGTTGACATAGGCATTGTAATTGCTAATGTTGGTGGGATAGAGTAAAAAACTAGTGTGAACAGATCAAAAATATTCGCATAACCCGATGCAACCAGCCTTACAAAACTCATTACCCTTTCCATTAGCAATAGCATTGTAAAAAAGGCCATACTTTCCAGGTAGGGCCATATAAACTCTCTAACGATGTACCATTTAAGAAGTTTCATTTTAATAATTTTCATTCGCTATTTATTACAGAATATATTTATTGGTATATTCCACAGTTACCATATTAATTTAAAATAATTGATTTGACACTATATAATTAAAAAATAATATTTACAAAACTAAGGATAAGCCTTATTTTTTCACATTCAATGATGTATCCTTTAAAAATAGACGCAAAAACTCAGAATATTTTTATGATTTAATACAAATTGAACTGGTAGTCCTATTGGAAAAGGTATGGAAAAATTTATAAAAAACTCAATAATTCTGGCAGCAGGTATGGGAACAAGGCTTAATCCATTGACCAATCATGCACCAAAATGTTTTACAGAGGTTAACGGTATCCCTATAATAAAAAATATGCTTCAAAACCTTCTTGAATCAGGTATTGAAAGATGCACTATAGTAACCGGATATTTAGCAGAAAAAATAAAAGATAAACTCGGAAATAGATTTGATAGTATAATGCTTGAATACATCCACAACGATTTATACGAGCAAACAAACGATATGTACTCCTTGTGGCTGGCCAGACATATACTTGAAGAGGGAGCTATTGTCCTTGAAAGTGATATATTTTTTAAATCCGGCATTATCCAAAAATCATTTGAGAGTATGAAAAATAGGTCTTACTATTTATGTGGAAAATACAATGGCAAACCTGGTGAAATATACATAAAGGTAGATGAGAAAATGATAATTTCATCTATAAAAATATTAGGTAAGGAGGAAAAGGGATTAATAGATCCTTCTTGTTACATGTCATCTGGGCTTATAGTTATACAGCGTAACTATGGCAAATTGTTTTCAAAATGGATAAGTGAAGCAGTTGAAAAGGGTGAAAGAAGGGTTTTATTTGATAAGGTACTATCAGACCATATAGGAGAATCTGATCTCTACGTCTTCGAAATTGACCAAAACGATTGGGTTGAAATAGACACAATTCAGGATTTAAATATCGCTGAAAAAATATTTAAAAAGAATTTTAACTAGAAACATAGAATGAAATCGGATAAACAATTAATCTGGCCAGACATCCTTAATTGAATTACAAATCCTGTCCGGCAGGTAGGGATAATTGTCAATATCCTCTCTTCTTGTAACCCCGCTTAGTACAAGAATTGTCTCAAGCCCTGTTTCTATGCCAGCAACAACATCTGTATCCATCCTATCACCAATCATAACTGTATTTTCAGAATGGGACCCTAGTCTTCTTAAAGCCGATCTCATTACAAGTGGGTTCGGCTTACCTATATAGTAGGGTTTTTTACCCGTTGTCCTCTCAATCGGTGCTACCAGTGCTCCAACAGCAGGAACTATCCCATAATCAGATGGACCTGTAATATCAGGGCTTGTTGCGATAAATTTTGCACCTTCACTTATAAACCTGCAGGCCTTTTCTATCATTTCAAACGAGTAAGACCTTGTTTCCCCAAAAACGACATAATCGGGTTTAAGTTCAGTAATATGATATCCATAATCATGAAGAGCATTATATAGTCCTGCTTCCCCAATAACATATGCACTTCCGTGTTTTTTTTGTTTATTTAAGAAAACAGCTGTAGCTATAGCGGCTGTAAAAATATTCTTCGGAGGTACGTCAATTCCTAAATAGGCCAGTTTCTTACTTAAATCAAGAGGGGTTTGGCTTGAGTTATTCGTTACAAAGAGAAACTTATTCCCCTTCTTCTTCAGTTTTTCTATAAACTCTTTAGCCCCATCGATAAGTTTATTACCAAAATATATAACTCCGTCCATATCCATAATAAAGTTTTTATTCTCATATGCCATATTCACCTCCATGGCCTATTTTAATATACAGGAATTATTCAGTCTCATAACAGGAATAAAAAATAATAAATGCAAAAAGGATTGTACAGGATTATATAAAAGATAAAACTTTTAATATAATAAATGATATAGGTTAAAGAATTAAATGCAACAATTAATATGAGAGGTACACCTAATATTTAAAATAATACATTATGCTACTTTTTGTTCATGAAAACTCTCCACGATGTAAAGCTCATTGGTATCCATGAGATTGATAATTACCTGATCATCCAATTTTTCCCCGGAGTTATCAAACATTACCTGAATAACCGGGCGCACAATACCCTCATTTTGATCTATAACCCTTGCAATATAACCATTATTCAACCTTACAAAAGAACCAACAGGATATATACCTACACTTTTTTGGAAGATAGTAACAAAATCGGAATTAAATTTTTTCCCTGTCTCCGAGATTATAATCATCATGGCATTGTTAGAACTTATAGCCTTCTTGTAAACCCTCTCCGAAGTCAGTGCATCATAAACATCGGCAATAGCGGCTATCTGAGCATTTTTAGGTATATATTCACAGGTTAAACCATCTGGATATCCGCTGCCATCGCACCTTTCATGATGCAACTTCGCAATAAGGGCTATACTTTCATCCACACCATTCTCTATTAATATTTCATAACCCCTAATTGGATGTGTCTTCATTTCATCAAACTCTGCATCTGTTAGCTTATCCGGTTTATTCAGGATCTTTGGGTTAACCAACATCTTTCCGACATCATGTAAAAGTCCTCCGAGACATAAAAATTCCATTTCATTCCTACTCATTCCGTATTCTTTTCCGATAATGGCAGAATAAGCAGCAACGTTTACCGAGTGTACAAAGGTATATTCATCAACCATTCTCATACCGGCAACATTTAAAAATGCAGCTTTATTCTTAATTATTGCCTTAATTAAATTTTCCGAAGTGTCCCTTGCTGCATTAATATCAACATTGCTCGTCTTCATAACATTTGTGAGGATATCATGAACCGTTTTTATAGCTTTTACTTTTGTATCATGAATTTCAGGATCCTCTATCTTCAGAATCATCTTCCCACCATAGTTATAGAAGATCCTTCCTTCAAGAGAGGCTGGATAACTAAAAGGAACTCCCTTTTTTCTAACCATATCCTTGGGAAGAGGGAGCCTTAAAAGCTGTGGTGATAATTTTCTTTCCTCAACTATTATGTCTTTAACACCCCTTCTCTTCAATCCAAATATTATATCTTTTGAGAGAATTGTTCCCTTTCTGATTAAAAGATACTTTTTGTCCGCTGAATAGATATCGTGGGAAATTATCATCCCTGGTTCAAGATTATCAATCCGTACCCTTTTAAACTTTTTACTACCATCCAAAATCCTACCTCCTTAACAAAATTTTTAACATGGTTCTAAAAATGAACTACTGATAGGCCCAACTTTTCACAGATTCTAAACCGACCAAAATGCCATTAATTTGTCAATTATTTTTTTGTTAATAGGCAATTAAACTTGTAATCATAATAAAAACTATGTGTGTCCTTTCATTTAATATAATTAACGGAATTTACCATCAAAATCCCAACTGTTAAATAAGGAAACATCACTCATTTTCATTAAAATATATTATACAGTACTATTATATTTTAGAACATGAGTAGAGAGATTTCAATTTTATTGGTAAATCCCTGGATATTTGATTTTGCAGCCTATAATCTATGGATAGAGCCACTTGGTCTTGAATACATAGCTTCACTTCTAAAGATGAGTGGAGTAAGGGTTAGTGTCATTGACTGCTTAAATAGTAAACTCATTAAAAATCCTCGTGAAAAACCCAATGGTTGTTCAAAGTTTAAAAGGACTACAATTCCCAAACCCGTGGCTCTCAATTTTGTAAAGCGCCATTATGCAATGTATGGCATAAGTACTGAAGAATTCTTTGATAGATTAAAGGCTATTGAACAACCGGACGTAATAATGTTAACATCCATTATGACCTACTGGTATCCAGGGGTTTTCAGGACAATAGAGTTATTGAGGGATTTTTTTGGTAAACGTATACCTATCCTGCTTGGTGGTATTTATGCTAGTTTGTGTAAGAAACATGCTGAGGCTTTTTCTGGTGCTGATATTGTGTATGCGGATAGGAATATCTCTCCATTATTAAAAATAATAGAAAATATCACCGAGAAAACTTTGAAGATAAAAAGGGTTCCAGAAAGCTTCAAGGAGTGGCCTATTCCAGATCATTGGCTGTTTAAAGGAAAATCAAAAAACTTTTTTGCTATCCTTACCCAGAAAGGCTGCCCTTTTAGATGCAGCTATTGTGCATCTCCTCTCTTAAATGGTGCAATTGAAAAGCGCTCTGTGGAATCCGTTGTGCAAGAGATTCTGGTTTACTCAAAACTCCTTGACACAAAAAACATAGCTTTTTATGATGACGCACTTTTATTAAATGCTCCTGAACATTTAATTCCCATTCTTGAAAAAGTTTCTTTAAACAATCCAAACCTGAGATTCCACCTGCCGAACGCTATACATAGTAGATTTATGACCTTTAAAATCGCGAAAATCTTTTATGAAACAGGGTTTAAAACTATAAGAATAGGGTTTGAAACATCCAATGTGATTCTTCAAAAAGTTACGGGGAATAAGGTTTCAAACGATGATTATTTAAAATCGGTGGAAGTATTGAAAAAAGCCGGTTATAAAAAAGAAGATATAGGGGTGTATATACTTGTTGGGCTTCCAGGACAGAAACCTTCCGATGTCGAAGAAACAATTAAGTTTGTAGATAAAAGCGGAGCCTCTCCCTACCTTTCCTTTTTCTCGCCTATACCTCAAACACCATTATTTAAGAAAGCTGCAGAAATTAGTAAAATAGACATTGAGAAGGAACCGCTTTTCCAGAATAACAGCATTTACATACTAACACATCCAGAATTTTCCGAAGAAAGTATACAGTATTTGAAAGAGATGGTAATGGATATAAGAAAGATTAGAGAGAAGGATTGATGGTTAATAAAAGGATTAAAGAGATTAAGATCGGATAATTCGAGATTAAAAATACAAAAAAATTATAGGCCGTTTAACAGAATTTCCACTCGTTTAGCTTCTGGAAGATTCTGTTTTTTCTTAAAATTGGTAACTTCAAGAAACTCTTTCAATGCTATGTATTTTACCACTGACGGCTTTTCAGCCCTTATCTCAATATTGTCTACCTTCCACTTCCTCCACTCAGGTGACAAATCATAGTACTTTCCATATTTTTTTTCTATTTTCTCACAGAGAGTATAATAATCAACATATTTTTCATTAAAGAAAACAGTTATTGCATAGAGCTTATTATTGTAAAACTGGAGATACATATATGGGATTTCAGGGTTAACTGAAAGTGTAAGGATCTTTCTTTGTTCCACAGGGAAAAGTTCTACATCCCTGTTTTTTGGAACATGAATCAAATTATTTTTATCAGCATAGTGTAATACCTCATCTCGCGTCATTCCTATATAAATTCCCATAAATCCAACATCAACAGCATATCCAGTAACAGGCATCAATAATGTTATTAAAAAAATCAGTGCAATGTAAAATCTTAGTATATTCATATTAACATATCTTCCAATAGAACCGATTCTGTTTATATATAAAACGATAATCTTTTTCTTTGTTATATTTTATCGGTATTAAAAACATATGGTTAAATACAAAGATAAATACTGTCAATAACTATTGAATTTTTATAAAATATCTATAAGTTTATATATAGGGTGATGTGGATTGAAAAAAAACTACTATGAAATCCTTGGTATAAGTCCAAACGCTTCAAAAGAAGAAATAAGAAAAGCATACAGGAAATTAGCATCAAAATACCATCCTGATAAACATCAGGGAAACCCCCTTCAGGATCTTGCTGAAGAGAAATTTAAAGAAATTAATGAAGCCTACCACGCGTTACTGGGGGAAGATTATTTTTACTTTGAAGAAAGATCCGAAAAGAGCTATAAAATGGAAAGGGAACCTGAAATTTCCAAGGATGCCAAGGATCTTCTTTACAGAGGTATAAACTATTATAAT
>QNBN01000147.1 GCA_003645695.1 Spirochaetota bacterium
TGCCTATGTTCTTTGCTCTTTCATAGAAAAGGCGGTTATTAAAAAAAGCACTATCATAATCCGGAATGCAACTTCCTATGGTATGCAGTGTATTTAAAACCTTATCCTTAAATCCCTCTGGTAGATCACGTCTCACCCCACCAGGCCAGATATATATATGATAAACTCTTGCACCTGTAAGCTCTTCAAATAGGTCTAAAATAAGATCTCTGTGATACATCGCCCATTGAGCAACAGTATCAAAACCAAGCATATTAGCATAAGCCCAGCAGCCAAATAGGTGAGAGACCAATCGAGCAAGTTCTAGAACAATGGTTCTTATATAATTTGCTCTTTCTGGAACTTCTATTCCGGCCAGTTTTTCAACTGCCATTGCATATACCATCTCCATAGAATCAGGTTCTATCACATTTATTCTACAAACCATGGGGAAATTCTGTATCCAGGTTCTATACTCCATCAACTTTTCAAAACCTCTGTGTAACCACCCTGGGTTGGCAGATGCCTCCAGAATTTTATCTCCCTGTACCTTTAAGGTGATACTAAAATTTCCCACCATCCCAAGATGCTGAGGACCAAAATACAGCTCAAGTTCTCTTTCTTGACTCATTTTTTATCTTCCACAAAGGGGATTTTATCGAAAACTTCTTTCACGTATTCTCTGGTATTAAAATCTTTCCGAAAAGGAGGTATTTTATAATCTCTTTCCAAAAAAAGATGAGTTAATCTGGGGTGTCCTTTAAAATTTATTCCAAAAAGCTCATGAAGTTCTCTTTCATAAGGCTCGGCATTTTCAAAAACTGAAATTGCTGTCTTAAACTCCGATTTTTCTCTGGAAATCTTTGTTTTTAAGATAATATGTTTCCTCATTTCTTTTTCAGAGTAAGATGTGAGAATATAAACAAGTTCAAATTTTTTTTCCTCAATCCAGTCCACACAGGAGATAAGCTCTAAATGATCATACCCCTTGTTCTTCAGAAAACTCAAAATAGATAAAACAGTCTCCTCTGAAGCAGCTACAACCATTCTGTTATCTTCAGGCAGACTTACCAGTACATTCCTAAAAGTTGTTTCCAGCTCTTTTTTTAATGATTCATCCATTTTTATCTTCCATTGGATATAGTGGTGGCCACTCAAGTTTTCCAAATAATTTTTCCTGATTTTGGCGATAGTATCTATATTTTTCTCTGTATTTTATATATCCTGTTGCCATACCTTTATCTATCATGGTCCAAAGATGGGTAACAGCGACAAATATTGCCTCAGGCCTTGGCATACATCCGGAAATCCAGCCATCTATAGGAATATATTTGTCAAGATGTTTAATGGTATTGTAGGAGTCCCAGTACATCCCACCATTTATAGGACAGGAACCAAAGCCAACGGTATACTTTGGATCAGGCATCAGTTCATAGGTTCTTATAATTGCCTTCAGGGTTTTTAGTGAAACATACCCTGTAATTAAAAATAAATTAGCCTGCCTGGGGGTAGCTACAGGAATAACCCCAAATCTTTCTGCATCCCATCTGGAAGTTATAACTGGTGGAACTTCTATGATTCCGCATCCGGTGCAAAAATAAACTGCCCACAGGGAGTATTTATGACCCATTTTATCAGGAGCTTTAAACCACTTTTTTATACTCGTTCTATCCATTTTTTATTTCCTTCTGTGCGATAAATCGCACCGCTACATAATAGATACATCTGTAGCGGTCGCATTTATGCGACTATAAATAGATTGTAAATTTATTCTTTCTCTTTCTCGATTTTCCTGGATATATTTACGAATCATATAAAGTGCTTTTTCATTTCTAATTATATGTTCATAATAGTTCCATTCCCAAAAAGGTTTTATTTTCACTTCCCCTGTAACTAATGCTTTATACCTTCTTATAACTTCTCCTAAAGGTAATTCTGTACCCTTAAGAATCAGTATTACATGCAAATGGGTTGGCATAATTTCATAATAATCAACAACAATACCTTTGATTTTTTTAGGTAACGATAATAGTATTTGCTCTGCTGTTTTTCTAAATTGCTGGAGCAGTGGTTTTTTAAATGCTGTACAAATAGTAACAAAGTAATACCCATTGGTTTTATAGTCATAATCTCTGAGTCTTATATTTTTTCGTCTCATTTGAGTATATGATAAATTTAATTTAATTGTGCGATAAATCGCATCGCTACAGTGGTATTTTTGTTACAACATAAGCTATAATCAGTCCTGCTAATGCCAGTATAGTTGGCCACTTCCAGCAGTACTTTATAGCCTGATCAATTCTAAAACGCGGGAAAACTGCATGGATAAAAAGGCCAAGTAAAAATACAACAAGCATCTTTACAAAAAAGGTAAAGGGATTTCCTCCCCCCAGAAAAAGATCGACAAAAAGTGCAAGAACAATAAATGTATGAAAGGCATGCTCAACTGTCATAAGAGCTAAGTACTTTCCTCCATATTCAACTGATGGTCCTGATGAGATTTCCTGAGGAGCGCTAACTATATCAAATGGTCTTATTCCAAGCATCGCTGGCAGGATCATAAAGTAAGCTATTGCAGGAAGTGGTAGATAAATTAATCCCCATGAAAGATGCTGTTGAGCTTTTGTAATTTCAACTAAAGATGTAGTTTTATAGTAGGTCATAACAGCTAAAATAGAAAATAACAGAGGAACCTCGTACCCGAGGGAAAGCATCATTTTACGAGATATACCTATACTGATATTTGGATTAGCCCCCTCACCTCCACTTAAAGCAACTCCAAGGGGAGCAAGAAGCATAAGATAAAGAACAACAAGAAAATCACCAGATCCAGAAAGAGGAGCAATTCCACCAAAGGGGATAAATAAAACCAGAACAATTGAACCTGCTAAAGATAGAATAACGCCCATGTCAAATAATCTGCCATGAGAAACACTTTTCTGGTTCATTAATTTAATAAGGTCAATAACAGGCTGATAAATTGGTGGACCGTATCTTCTGTGAATTCTGGCAATTACCTTTCTTGAAAGACCCAAGAAAAATACTCCAATTATAAAGGCTATTATAGGCAGAACAATTATCCACACAGCTTTTATTACCATAGTCCCCACCCTATCTTGGTAATAATTAAAAAGGCCAGGAAAAGAAGAATATACAGAGCATAGGTATTTACATTACCTGTATAAATCTGCCTTACACCCTGAAAGAAAGATATACTTTTTTCCACCAGCCAGTGATAAAAACCATCCACCACGTCACGTAGATAAGGTCCAATTATTCTGTAAACCGGATCATAAAATCTTACACTGTACTGGTATTTATCCTTTGGAATAAATGAGCCAGCGGCATAATTATCGTACTGGTTAACTCGTCTTGATCTTGTTGATAATGAAAATATAAGATAAATAAATACTCCAGCCACTACTATTGCAGCAAGAATGTTAATTATATTTAGTTCTCCAATTTCCCTGGGCATACCAAATATGATAGTGGAAAGAGGCTTTATTCCAAAGGATCTTTCAATTCCAGAGATTACATTCAAAGGAATGCCGGGTAAAATACCAAATAAAATAATAACCGAGGTTAAAATAATCATGGGAAGCCGCATTGCCCAGGGGACTTCTTTTACATCTTTATATTTTTCTGGAAGTTGTCCTAAAAATATGTTATGTAAAAATTTGTAAACTGATAGAATTGTTCCCCAGGTTCCTATAAGGGCAACAAAAGCTAAAAATGGATGTTTTTCCATAATTAAGGTTTTATATATAAGCCATTTAGAAACAAAACCATTGGTCAGGGGAATACCAATCAAACCAGAAATACCAATCAGGCCTCCAATAAAAGTGACCGGCATCTTTTTAATCAATCCACCCAACTGATTTAAATCTCTCACTCCACCGGTTCGGTATTCTACCGCTCCAGTAACGAGGAAAAGCAATGCTATGTAAATGCAGTGATTTAAAGTATGGAATATTCCACCAGCGATGCCCAGGGTTGTACCAAAGCTAATACCTAAAATCATATATCCTCCCTGTCCAATGGCATGCCAGGCTAAAAGCCTCTTGTCATCGTCCTGGAGAAGTGCAATGAAAGTCCCAATAATTATAGAAATAGCTCCAATCCAGCAAAGTATATAGTTAAAATTTAACAGTCCGTATCCTAATTTATGCAAAAGGTTTAATCCTACTATACTGTACATAACTAAAACAAATCCATATATTCCTATTCTTACCAGGATTCCTGAAAGAACTGCTGAAAAAGGAGATACTGCCTCAGCGTGAGCATCGGGAAGCCAGGTATGAAGTGGCCATATTGCATTTTTAATACCAAATCCAATTATAAACATAATTAAAAGAAAAAGAATATATCCGGATGAGGCAGTTTGTAGTAAGGAAGCTAAGCTTGAAAATTCCAATGTTCCATAAGATGTATACAAACTAACAATGGCAAATAGCATAGCTATTGATCCAACAGTTGACATAACAATGTATTTTAATCCAGCACCTACTGCTTTTCCTCCTTTGTAGCTTATTAAAAGGTACGTGCTCCAGCTCATTATCTCCCAGAATATGTAGAGGGATAAAAAATCAGCACTAAGCACAACACCCAGCATTCCTGCATTAATAAATAGCATCATAGAGTAATAAAAGTCCAATTTCTGGTAATGTTTCATATACTCCAAGGAAAAAAGAATCGATAAAAACTCAATTCCGGCAACTGCTATGGCAAAAAACCAGGATAATGGATCTATTCTTAAAGTGAGAGATAAGTTTAAAAAGGGAAGAGGATAAAAAGAAGTATAAATTTTTTGATTGTAAGCTAAACTAACTAAAATAACTACTATTAAAGATACAAGAACTGCTAAGATATCTCTTGCTTTTCCTGATATTTTACCGATAAGATAAACTATCCCTGCTCCAAGAAAAGCAACTATTAGTATAGTTATAAGCTGCATTTTAAGAGCCTCCTAATACCCATCCAATATAACCTGTTCTCCCCAGAAGCTCGCCAGCTGCCCCCTTAAGTAAACCGGTGATAAACTGAGGATGGATCCCAATTACAATAATTGAAATAACTAAGATAATCATGGGAACTATTATGTATCCAGACGTTTCAGTTACATTATCCACATTTTTACCTTCTTTAAAATAAAGATTCTGCACAACTTTGAAAAAATAGCCCGCTTCAATAACAGTTGCAATTAGGGCAATAACAACAAAAACCAGGAAAATCGGTTTTTTTACCTGAATTGCAGCATAAACTATTGAAAACTTGCTAATAAATCCTGCAAAAGGTGGAAGACCAATTAGAGAAAAAGAACCTATGGTAAAGGCAAAGGAAGTTAAGGGCATTTTCCTGCCAAGCCCGGACAAAGAATCGATACTTTTAGAGCCTACCCTGTAAATCATATATCCTGCAGCCATGAAAAGAAGTGCCTTGGCCAGGGCATGAGATACTATCTGAAAAAGGCCAGCAAAAACCCCAAGTGAAGTTGCTATTCCCAGAGCAAAGACAATCAGTCCAATTTGCCCGATACTTGAGTAAGCTAAAAGTCTTTTAATATCATTTTGTCTGAATGCTGACATCTCACCAATTAAAAGAGTTAAAAGGCCAAGAAAGGCAATAAAGGTTAAAATACCATCAGCATTAAATATGGTATAGATCATTCTCGCCACACCATATATCCCGGTTTTAATAGCTATCCCCGATAAAATAGCACTAATGGATGAAGGAGCCGATGAGTGAGCATCGGGAAGCCAGGCATTTAACGGAAATATAGCTGCCTCAATCCCAAATCCAGTGATAAGAAAAGCCAAACTAATAAACAAAAAAGTGGGATCAGCTGATGTAACCCTGCTGGCAATATCTGCCATATTGAGTGTTCCAAACATACCGTATAAAAGAGCAATACCAATTAAAACAAAGCTTGACCCAACTGATCCCTGAATTAAATACTTCATCGCTGCCTCTGTTCCCTCTTTATCCTTGTTATAAGCAACAAGGGCGTAGGAGGAAATACAGAGAATCTCAAAGAAAACAAACAGGTTAAATATATCACCGGTTAAAACTATACCTGTTGCGCCGGTTATTAGCAGTAAAAATAGCATATGGTATTTTTCAGTAGGCTCCTCCTTTATATAGCTAATCGCATATATAGCAACCAGAAGGCCAATACTTGATATAAGAGTGGCGAGGAAAACCCCCAGAGGACCAACTACAAGGTTAATACAAAAAGGTGGACTCCAGCCACCAATAGATACAACAGCAGGCTTTTTTAAAATCTGGGGGATTAAGATAAAACTGATACCAACATTAATCAATAAAGCCACAACAGGTATATATTTTCCAATTTTTTTTGAAACTAAGCCAAAAAGTGGAATAGAAAATGCAAAAGCTAAAGGAACGGCAATTAAAAGTGATGGATTTACCATTTTAATCCCTTTATCTTTGTAACATTTAGAGTTTTGTTGTGCTGGTAAACTTTAATAACAATGGAAAGTGCCAGAGCCAGAACAGCCACTCCAATAACAATGGCAGTTAATACTAAAGCCTGAGGCACAGGATCCACAACATTTGCAGGGCTTATCCCTGGTCTGGAAAATATAGGAGCAGTTCTTCCTCTGACATAACCAATACAGATAAGCAAAATATTTATCCCCGTATCGATAAAATTAAGACCAATTACTATCTTAATTAAATTTGTTTTCACAAGAACAATATAAAGGCCAATTAAAATTAATCCCCCCGAGGCAATATAGTACATCCAGTTATAGATACCACTCATCTGCTTCTCTCCAGTAAATCATCAATGATACCGGTTAGCTCAAATCCAACTTTAAAACCAATGGCAATGTATATAATTGGAATAATACCGGCACTAAAGAGTGTATTAGGAATTCCTTTAGGTAAAAAGTTAGTCAAAAAATATCCAGAGAAAACAAGGCCTAAAAGCCCAATTCCTACAAAAATTAATCCACTTAAACTCTCAGCTAAACCTGATGTTTTTTTATTTATTCTTTGTTTAGGAAAAGCTAAATACATCAATAAAAATCCTGAGGCAATAATTGCTCCTCCCTGAAAACCTCCTCCAGGGGTAAGGTGACCATGAACAAATATATAAGCACCAAAAAGAAGGATTAAGGGGAAAAGAAGGCGTGAACCA
>QNBN01000148.1 GCA_003645695.1 Spirochaetota bacterium
ATGTAGGTTATAACGTTTCTAAAAATATAGCTAGGTATGTCCAAATTACCAATAAAATATTTATAAACAAGGAAAAGAAATTATCTGGACAGGAGATGATGTCAAAAGAGTATGCAAGAATTTATGTTGACACAGTTGACCAACTTCGAAGAATCTATGAAAAATTAAAGATAGGTTGGCTTTCTAATTTACTCAGTGAACTTATAAATAACCTTGTATATACCAAGGGTAGAGCATTTATGAGGAGTTCATCAAGTGCTTCCATAAAGGTTAATACTGCTAACTTGAATGAATATACATTTAATTTAAAAGCAGGTTCGATTCTCTGTGAAGAGGGTGATGAGGGCAGAGAAATGTTTATTTTAAATCGAGGCGCATTAGAGGTATATATAGGCGGAAAGAAAGTGGCGGATGTTAATGAACCAGGAACTGTTATTGGAGAGATGGCTCTTCTTCTTGGTGAAAAAAGAACCGCTACAATTAAAACGGTATCTGAGTGCAATATAACCATTATCAAACCTGAAGATTTAAAAAAAGTTGCTGAAAAAGATAAAAACTTTTTTTTAAACCTAGCAGTAAATATGAGCAAAAGATTGGAACATAACTGTTATCTCATCAGAGAAGCTAACGAGTTAATGAAAGAAAGCAAAAAAAGTAATGAACCTGTACCTCCTGCTGAAAGAAGAAATTACAAGGAACTTCTCAATATGTTAAGGTCTTTAGAGAGGTACGAAGCTAAGTATAAAAACGAGTGGTTAAGAGAATTAATAAAACGGACTAAAAATAAAATAGTTAAGATTAGGGAAATGTATCAGTAATTTTAATAAATACAGGGGGATTTTTAGTTTTATATGAAAAAATTTTATATCCATAAACGATTTGTTCATACTTTTTCTTTTATTCTTTCTCTTGCAGTTCTATTTTTATTTTTTCTTAACGGTTTTTTAGCTTTTCCTCAGGAAAATTTAATTGAACCCACTTGGGTTTATTATGGTAGGGGCAATAGATTTCTACATGACAGGAAACTCGGGTATGCTCTTGCTGAATATAAAAAAGCTCTAAAAAAAGAAAATGATATTTCAAATAAAACTGGAAAAAAGGATGAATATTTTCCTGATATATGTTTTAAAATAGCGGAGGTCTATTTTGATGAGGGTTTATATGAAGCTTCTTTATTATACATCAATATTGCAGAAAAAAATTCAGAAATTTTTCAGATCCCCGATAGAATATTTTCTGTTTATTATTTAGCAGCAGATAACTATTTTAGTCTTGGTAAAATGGATAAAGTTGTAGAGACCTATAAGAAAATTATAAATAAAGATAACAACTGGGATTATTTTAAATCATTGAGGTCCGATCAAATGCCCGATTTTATGTACTCAAAAGAGAAAAAGATAAAATTCGGTCCAGCTTATTATAATCTTGGAAAGATTAAGTATGATAACGGTAATTTCGATAATGCAATTGTTTATCTAAGAATGTCTTTTCTGTATGGATATAATGCTAAATTAACATCAAACTTATTGAAAAATTGCTATAAAAATATTGGTATGGATTTTATGATAAAAAAGATAGATGAAATGATAGAAGGATTATCAGTAAATAGTTCATAAAGGTGCTGCAGATCAAGGGCAGTTGCTATCCTCTGTAGCCGGTAGACGAACAACGCAGAGTATCGTACAGAAAAAATTATGATCCGTGGTACGATATAACAGAGCGGAGCATCTGCTCCATCAAAAGAATAACTTGCATAATTTTTGAATTATAAAGCAATTATGTTTTAAATCATCTTAAAAATTATTTAGGATATTATAAAAACTTATACAACTTATAAAATGAAGAATAAACTTTTTATGGTTACGCTTTTATTGATGATTTTAGAAATACCCTTTTCATGTGGTATATATACATTAGAGGGCACATTAAATGCCCCTTATAATATTTCAAGATTAAAAGATATTCTACGCTTCTATGGGGATAACAATGAAAGCTATTTTGCGGGATATAATATATGGTATAAAGAAAGCGAAAGCGAAAGCTATCAATTGGCATACTATATAAAAAATGAAGTAATTAGTATTGAACCAACGATTAAAAAATCGGATGCTATCTATGATGGCAGTGGACCTAATGAAGTATCTTTAAAGGATCTTTATCCTCAGTATTCTGATGATAGTTTTTATGTAATAAATAAAAATAATAGTAATAAAAAGTTTTATTTTGCCGTTTCTGCATATGGAGAAAATGGCGAGGAGAGTGAAAAGGTAGAGTTTCCAAGATGGCCAGATTAGTTAAAAGGAGAATTAGAGCATGGAAGATTGGCTTTATAATTTAATAGGTTATTCATTATATGTTGTTGTAGGATTTTTAAGTGCTGTTTTTGTTTATTTTATTCTAAACAGGAAGGTTCTGGGTAGGTTTTGGGCAGCAATTATTATGGGTATTGTTGGATCAGTTTTAGGGGGATTTTTACTGGATGATATTTTCAAAAAACTTACCGATATTTATAATGTTAATGTTCTGGCAGCCCTATTTTTAAGTCTTGTTTTAATTTGGCTGTACAGCACTGTAGCTCCTGGTAGTAGTAAAAGCGATAAGAAGAAATAACTTTAAATTAGGAAGGACTATTAATGAAAAAGGCAATACTAATAATTGTATCCCTAATATTAATATTTTCTGGTATATATGGAACGTACTATTTTTCTAGGATAAAAAGCGCAGAATATTCAATTAATTCTGCAATATTAGAATTAAAATCTGGAAATTATGATAAAGCAATTACAATTCTTAAAAATGTAATTGCAGATTATGACTATTGCATTGTACGTTTTCCTTCTCTTTACCTTATAGGTAGAACTTTCGAAGAGAAAAAAAATTACAAATCTGCACTTGCTGCTTATAAGGAACTGCTATTAAGCAAGAAGGAAGGTATATTATCGGGAAACTGGAAGTATCTTGCTCTGATCTCTGTTTCAAGGCTATACAGGAACAATCTCGTCCAGGCTTCTGAAACTCAAAAAACAATCCTTGAAAAGTACATAATAAAAGTTAAAAAGGGAATTGAAGAAAAATTAAGACAGGAAAAAGAATCGAAGGCTACTAAAGCCTTAAAAAACTTTTATAAAAATATTCTAACTTTGAATTATTCCCTTAATATAAAGGATAGAACTCTTGAGGAGATACTAACTGATCTTGAGACCGAATTAGGATTTCTGTATATTGCAACAGGAGATCTGAAATCGGCTCAAAATATTCTATCCAATCTAAATAACTTTAATGCAAAATACGGACTTTCAACGGTACTTTATAAACTTGGTAAAAAAGGAGAGGCGATAAAACTCCTTGAAAGCATCATGGACGAAGATCCGACTGGAAAAATAAAAAAAGAATATATTAAAAAAAGTTATAATTATGCGGTAAATCTATACAAAAATAAAAATTACACCAGGGCATTAAAATATTTTAAGAAAATATCTGGATATAAAAGGTTCCCCGAATATTATGAAAACTCTCTCTACTATATTGGAAATTATTATTTTAACAAAGGTAATCTATCATCGGCTCTTTATTACTTTAAAAAAATAATATCAAACAGCTATAAAATCAAAGACGAAGAGGCAACATTTAATATTGGGTTGATTTACTATGATAAAAAGGATTATATTCATGCTTATAAAACATTTAGAGAGTTTATAAAAAACTACCCTCGAAGCAAAAAAATTAATGATGCTAAAAGTTGGATGGATATTTGTGAAAGAAGCATAAAATATTTTAATTGAAACCCACAGATTTCTTCTAAAAATTGTAGCAAAATAGTACATTTGTCTGTTTAATAATTATGGTTGCTTGATTTTATTATATATTTATAATAATTTTAATATAAATATGTTTTGAAAGTGGGGTAAATAATGGAAGAGATTGAAAAAAACAGAGCTCTTGAAACAGCATTAGTTTCCATAGAAAAGCAGTTTGGCAAGGGCTCTATAATGAAGTTAGGCCAAAAAGATACTGATCTTGATATTGATGTAATACCAACTGGTTCACTAACCCTTGATATAGCTTTAGGTGTCGGAGGAATTCCCAGGGGTAGGATTATTGAAATATATGGTCCTGAATCATCAGGAAAAACTACACTTGCATTGCACATTATTGCACAGGCTCAAAAACTGGGAGGGATCGCAGCCTTTATTGATGCAGAGCATGCACTTGATCCCAGGTATGCAAAAAACTTGGGGGTTGACATAGAAAACCTTCTGGTTTCTCAGCCAGATACTGGTGAACAGGCTTTAGAGATAACGGAATCTCTTGTAAGGAGTGGTGCTCTTGATGTTATTGTTGTTGATTCTGTTGCAGCACTGGTACCAAGAGCTGAAATAGAGGGAGATATGGGGGACTCTCATATGGGTCTCCAGGCAAGATTGATGTCCCAGGCTTTGAGGAAACTAACTGGTGTAATAAATAAGTCCAATACAAGCGTGATTTTTATAAACCAAATTAGATTAAAAATTGGAGTTATGTTTGGCAATCCGGAGACCACCACAGGGGGTAATGCATTAAAGTTTTATTCCACTATCAGATTAGATATAAGGAGGACTGAAACTTTAAAAAAGGGAACAGAAGCCCTTGGTAATAGAGTAAAAGTAAAGGTAGCAAAAAATAAAGTTGCACCTCCATTTAAAATTGCCGAATTTGAAATAATGTTTGATAAGGGGATATCAAAAGAGGGAGAAATACTTGATATTGGAAGTGAGCTTGGTATAATCCAGAAAAGTGGTACGTGGTATTCCTATGGAGATGAAAGAATTGGGCAGGGCCGTGAAATTGCAAAAAAATTCTTATCTGACAACCCAAAAATAATGGAAGATATAGAAGCAAAAATAAGGGAAAAGTTTTTTGGGAATAGGGGAAAAGAAAAGCAAAAATCTACAGCTAAATCAACAGTGAAAAGTAAATAAAATTATAGATTTCGTATTAGTATTATGGTTAATTAGAACAACAAAATATTTTATAATATTAAAGTTTAAAATTTTCAGAAAACATCTATTAAACAATAGAAATGAGCATCTTATCATTAAAACGTGTGGATCCCAGATATAGGGTAGTAATTATGAATAGGCAAAAATATTTTTAGAGCAGTTATAACGATAGATCTTGTGAGGAGGAATTAGATGGTAAAGGTAACAATACTTGGTGCTTCTGGTAAGATGGGAAAGGCAAATATTGAAGTTTTTAACAATGATGATGACGTAAAGATAGTGGGTGCTGTTGAAAGAGAGGGCTCACCATACATTGGCCATGATGCAGGTGCGGTTGCTGGTGTCGGTGAAATCGGAGTAAAGATAGTTTCTAAACTGGAAGATGTTATAGCAGACACAGATGTAGTTGTTGATTTTACAAGCACCCAGTCAACGCTAAAAAACCTCGAAACTGTTAAGAACTATGGTAAATCTATCGTTATCGGAACCACAGGGTTTACTTTTGAAGAAAGAGAAAAAATAAAGGAAACGTCCAAAACAATAGCAATAGTATTTTCTCCCAATATGAGTATAGGAATAAACACCCTTTTTTATCTGGTAAGAAAGGCTGTTGAACTTCTTGGAAATAATTTTGAAACTGAGATTGTTGAAATACATCATGATCTGAAAAAAGATGCTCCTTCAGGAACTGCTCTTGAGTTTGGGCGAGTAATAGCAGAGGCAAAAGGCCTAAATTTTGATAATGTTGCTTTATACGGTAGAGAGGGACAGGTAGGAAAAAGGAAAAGAGATGAAATCGGAATATTAGCCGTTAGGGTAGGTGATGTAGTAGGAGAACATACGATAATTTTTGGGGCTCCCGGAGAGAGAGTAGAGTTTGTTCATAAAGCAAGTAGTAGAAAAACATTTGCATCTGGAGCACTGAGAGCTGTAAAATTTGTAGCTAAAAAATCAAGTGGGCTCTATACAATGGAGGATGTTCTAGGAATAAGTGGAAATTGATTATCGATCATCTATATTTATAATTGATTGATAATTAATGAAGTAATTCATTCGTTCCAAAAACATCTTTGGTTTTACCTATTAGGGATAAAGATACACAATATTGCAAGATCCCAAATCAAACCCTGGATGATAAATTGGCATGCGAATCTTATAAATTTTGATTGAAAGTTTGTCTATCTATTAAATTAATATCTTTATAATGGAGTAATTTATATGGAGGTTATAGGTTATTTCGGAATAGGTTCTAACATTGGAAACAGGGAAGAAAATTTAATCAAAGCGCTTGAATATATAGCAAAGAAGTATAAAATAATCGAATTATCCTCATTATACAACACAGAGGCTGTTGGATTTACTGATCAGGATGACTTCTTAAATATGGTTGTAAAAGTCGATACAACCGGAGAGGACCCATTTAAAATCCTATCATATATTAAATCAATAGAAAAGATGATGGGTAGGAAAGATACTGTTAAGTGGGGTCCAAGAATAATTGATATTGATATTCTATACATAGAAGGTATTTATCTGAGAACTGAAACTCTTAATATACCACATATTTCACTTTTAAAAAGAGATTTTGTTCTAATCCCTCTTTCCGAGCTTGCGAGATATTTAGAAATTGATGGTAAATTATTTGACATTATGGATTACATAACAAACAAATTAAAGGTTGAATTATATAAAACCAGAGAAAAAATAGAACTATGATATACGGTTTTATTCATAAAATTTAGGTCAAATTTCGGTTCTTTAAAAAAGCAAATACTTAATTGCTATATATTTTTAATTGTAATATCCGTTTGTAAATTATAAATATAAAATTAGAGAGCGATCATAGCCTTTTATAATTGATAATTCAATAAGTATCAAAATCCTTGAATTTACCTTAACTTTTAAAGTACTTTGTACGAGTGTATTCTGTTATCTGTTAATAACAGTATTTGATGTTTAATTAGAATTATAAAATATTTATGAGTCCATTCTAAAAAGGCCTTAAATTGTTATTTTTCATAATTTTCACATAATACGTGATATATATTGTTTATATTTAAAGAGTTATCTTTTAGCATTTTTTTAAAAAAGTGATAAAAATGGTTTTTAGAGTGGACTCATGGATAATTAATTCTAATTTTTTA
>QNBN01000149.1 GCA_003645695.1 Spirochaetota bacterium
GCAAGATCAAATATTTTATCATATCCAACAACCTCTGCCACGAATTTTAAATTTTCGGATTTTTCGTTTTTTCCGGGAATAACATATATTTTTGAATATCCTTCATACTCCGGATCTACACTCGATTCAATTATATGATAGTTCGTAATTATATACCCGCTATTGTCAATCACAACTCCTGTTCCCAAAACCTGATCCGGTATGCCACGTCCCCCCTCCGTTTTGATTCCCCTATCCACAAGAATTTTTACACTGCTATCAATTGTAGCTTTAATAGCTTCCTGAAGGAGTTTATCCTTATCCTTTTTACCTAACTTGAGTTTTTCAATTTGCTCGGAAAACTGGTTTAATTTTTTTTGATACTCTTCAAGTGGTGGATTTATACTCTCTTTTGACTCAGATTTTTTTTCCTGCTCTATAGATTTCCTCAATTCCATATAGTATTTTTCCGCAAGGATGGGATTTTTTCTTCTTATAAAAAGCTCAACAAGTTTTTCATACGGATAGTAGTAGCTCTTGTTATACCTGTTTAGATTTATATAAATTGATGCCTTTTCTAAATCAGTTTTATTCTTTAATCCTTTGTCAATAAAATTATTAATGGATTGTAATAAATCCTTTTCATATCGTCTTTTAGAATCATTTCCGCTATTGTTATCTTCATTAATTAAATTGTACATGGAAAAGCTAAGATTTATGGCATCTATACTACCTTCGGTAAGAGATGATTTGATTTTTTCATTATAGAGAGTTTTTAGAATGCTCAACATCTCAACGCTTTTACTATTAGCCTTATTTGAACAGCAGTTCTGATACTCAATATAGCTTTTACTTGCTGAAAAAAAATCCTTCTGATTTACATTGTTTTTGAATTCCTCATAAATTTTTTGGTCAACATTTTCAGAATTTTTTATATTTTTAACCTTAAAGGTAACACAGGAGTTAATAAAAAATGCGATGGACAATGTTAATATAAGTAATAATTTAAAAGATTTCCTTTTACTTTTCATGTTTATTAACATAACATTAGTGTGTGGAAAATTCAAATTTAACTAAAGACAAAAAACTTGACACCCTAAATTGAAAACAGTATAGTGGACATACCCCTTTATTTTAATTTCAAATAGTTTTTTCTTGAAATTGAAATCTTATTAATATAAAGTACACAAAAAACTGGAGGAAAAGATGAAAAAAATCAATATTGCTCTGGCTGGTCATACTTCGGTTGGTAAAACAACCTTTACAGACACACTCCTTTATAATATTGGATCAACTGATACTTTAGGTAGGGTAGATGATGGAAAATCCCTCTCTGATTTCGATGAAGAGGAAATTAAAAGAAAAATATCTATACACTCATCAGTTTTCAGTACGACATATAAGGATAATATTATAAATATAATTGACACTCCTGGGTCATCTGACTTCTCGGGCGAGGTAGTATCATGTTTCTACGGAGTAGATGTGGTCATTCTAATAGTAGATGCTGTAAATGGTGTGGAGATCGAATCAAGTAAATTATGGAACAGGGCAAAAAAGATGAATTTACCGGTTATTATACTGGTAAATAAGATAGATAAGGAAAGGGCAAATTATAATAATGTTCTGGAAAATCTCAATGAAAACCTGGATACAAGGGTTTTCCCAGTTCATCTTCCAATAGGGAGTGAAGGTTCTTTTAAAGGTATAGTTGATATCCTAAAAATGAAAGCCTACACCTATGAAAAAGGAGGAAAGAAGGGTAAAGAACAGGGGATTCCAGAAGATTTAAAAGCAAGAGCGGAAGAACTTAGAAATGACCTTATAGAAACTGCGGCTGAAGCAAACGATGAGTTAACTGAAAAATATCTCGAGGGAGAAGAGCTAACCCCTGAAGAGATAATGCAGGGTATAAAGGATATTATCCTAAAAAAGGAAGCCGTTCCTGTTATGGTTTGCTCAAGTGTGCAGAATATTGCAGTTACAGAAGTTTGTGATACCCTTATTTCAATAGCTCCCGAATCCAATACAAGGGAGGTTATTAAAGCTTTTGATGCCAATGATAAAACCAAAGAAATTGAAATAAAGCTAAGCAAAGATGAAAGTTTTGTCGGCCTCGTTTTTAAAACAGTAATGGATCAGTTTGCTGGAAAGATATCCTATATTCGAGTATTTTCAGGAGTGTTGAAGGCAGAATCTGAGGTTTTAAATAGCACCAAGGACAGAAAAGAGAAGTTATCTAAACTCTATCTGCCATTTGGGAAAACTCAGAATCAGCTCGATAGAGATGCAGAAGAGGGTGACATAATTGTATGTACAAAACTACCTCATGCAGAAACTGGAGATACATTATCTTCATTAGATAGGCCTGTGATCCTTCCAGAAATGGAACTTCCTTACCCTGTTCATAGCGTTGCAATAAAAGCAAAGAATAAGAAAGAAGAGGATAAATTAAACTCTCTATTGCATAGAGCTGCCGAAGAAGATATATCTTTTAAAGTGGAGTATAATAAAGAAACGAAAGAAACAGTAATATCTGGGATGGGTGAACTCCAGATAAACATTATTTTATCAAGAATCAAAGAGAAATACGGAATAGATTTTATCACGTCTCCACCACTCGTTGCATATAGAGAAACTATCCAGGCTCCTGCCAAAGCAGACTATAAGCACAAAAAACAAACAGGTGGTCATGGCCAGTACGGGCAAGTTTTTCTTGAAATAGAACCACTTCCGAGAGGTACTGGGTTTGAGTTTGTCGACAAAATTGTTGGAGGTGTAATACCCAAACAGTACATCCCTGGAGTCGAAAAAGGTGTACGTGAGGCTATGGAAGAAGGTGTAGTTGCCGGATATCCGGTAGTTGATGTAAGAGTTTCTCTTGTATTTGGGTCATATCATGAAGTAGATTCTTCAGAACTTGCATTTAAAATTGCAGGGAGACAGGCATTTAAACTTGCCATGGAAAAGGCAAAACCAACACTTCTTGAACCAATAATGAACTTGAATGTATACGTTGATGAAAAATATACTGGAGATATAATGAGTGACCTGAATTCAAAACGAGGTAAGGTTCTCGGAATAGATAATATTGGCGGAGGAATTCAGGTTATCAGGGCACAGGTACCTCAGGCTGAATTACTTAAATATTCAATTGAACTTAGATCAATGACATCAGGTACAGGCTCGTTTGAAATAGAGTTTTCCCACTATGAACCAATAAGCGGTAAAATTGCAGAGGATGTTATAAAAGAAACATTGAGAAGAAAAGAGGAAGAGGCAAAAGAAAAGTAGGGGTATAGAAAAAATTGATAGGTGTACTACAGAGAGTAAAGAAGGCATCTGTTTGGATAAAAGGAGAGGAAATATCAAAAATTGGGAAGGGTCTTCTCCTGTTCGTAGGAATTTCTAGGGATGATACAGAGAAGGATATAGAATACATAGTGAAAAAGGTTATTAATTTAAGAATATTCAGTGATGAAAACAATAACCTCAATCTTTCACTTCTCGATATAGAAGGTGAATTGCTGGTAGTATCACAATTTACCCTGTTGGGTGATACTAAAAAGGGAAGAAGGCCATCCTTTAGTAAGGCAATGCCTCCTGATGAAGCTAAGGTATTCTATAATAAGCTGGTAGGAGAGTTTAAAAAATCGAAACTTGTAGTTAAGGAAGGTGTTTTTCAGGAGATGATGGAAGTAAAACTGATAAATGAAGGCCCTGTAACCATATTGGTTGATAGCAAAGAAAAGAAGTTTAATTAATAATAGGCAAGTAAACTTTAGGTAATGATAAAAAATCTTACTTTTTCTATTTAATTTATACCTATAAAATAAAGTATAACTTAGTATTCAAAAATATTTTGTGATTTTAATTAAGGCTTAAAATACTGTTATTAAATATAACGGAGAATTATGATCTTTATGAATAAAACCATAAATTGATAAAATCAGGTTAAAATATGAAAATCATCACAAGATCTGTTGGTATCCTGTCAGCTAACTGCCACATAATTATAGAAGATGAAGGGGCAATAGTAATTGACCCGGGTGGAAATCCAGAACTCATTTATCCAATAATCAGTGAAAAGAAGTTATTATACATTATAAATACCCATGGTCATTATGACCACATTGGGGCTAATAACGACCTTAAGGCACGTTTTGACACAAAACTTTTAATCCATAAAGATGATTATGAGATGCTTGTAAATCCTGACCTTAACCTCTCCATTATGGTAGACTCCCAATTTATATCCGTCTTGCCCGATAAACTCCTTGAAGATGGAGATGAACTGGGGTTTTTTGACCATAAATTGGAAATCATTCATACCCCGGGCCATACTGAAGGCAGTATTTGTATCAAGATAGGTAATTTTCTATTTTCAGGTGACACTCTTTTCTATCACTCAATTGGAAGAACTGATCTGCCTGGCGGTGATTTTAACAAATTAAAAAATAGTATTAAGAAAAAATTATATAAACTGGATGATGAAACCTTAGTCTATACAGGCCATGGACCAAATACTACTATAGGGGAAGAAAAGAAATTAAACGAGTTTATCAAGGAATAGCCAGTAAACTTTTAATCTTAATAAAATCCATGTTTTGTTTATTCTTTAACTCAAGTATAACGCGGGATATTCCAATTTTCTTTAAATTAATCGATTATTAGATGATAAATCGATTAAAAATGCTTGACTTATCCTTTATTTTATTTTAATAATTATTTTAACATGAGTCTGTTCGAGAGATACTTTATATTGTTATTTTTCATAATTTTTGTATAATATATGATATATAATTGTTTATATTTTAGAAAATCAACAATTAGATTATTTTTAACAAATTATAAAAATGGTTTTTTTGAACGAACTCATTTTTAATATATATTAAGATATAAGTTTACAGTAAATCAAATATGAAAGAGCAAAAAATGATTAATAATACATTATCTTTTAGATTCTGGTGGTGGTTCTGGCAATAGCCAGAACCAGTGTCTAAATTCCAGAAAGGCCGCAGGTTCTGGCTTAGAAATAGTAAGCCAGGTTCTGCGGCCTGTTTTTTTACAGGCCGTAAAACCTATCGGTTTTACGGCCTTTTTTTATATTCATTGAAGTTATTCAATAAATAAATAAAATAGATAGGAGGAATAATAATGGTCTTAAACATGACAGCATCGTCTATAGAAAATGCTGAAGGTAAAGTTTTAACTGAAAATATTAGCGGTGAAAATTATACCCCTTACGGTCTTTTTAAAAAGCTCAACGGAATTGCTCTTTTTGAATCCGCTTCATTTGGAAAGGGAAAAGGGAGATACTCCATTATCATGCTTAGAGACGCATTTTCTGTATTTCAGGTTGGTAAAGAATTTTTTTTAAAAAAGAAAGGAAAAATTTACAAAATAAAAACGAATTATAAAGATATTCTTGATGTTTGCTCCCGAATATCAAAACAGCACAGGGATATAAATTACCCATTCCCTTTCCCCGCCGGTGGAATGGGATATATCGGATATGAATACGCAAAATACTTCGATACAATTGCTTTAAAGGACAAAAAGGCAAATCCTGAGATTCCTGAAGCATGGTTTATATTCGGCCATTCATTCCTTATATTTGATCATTATAACGACAGCATTACAATACTTATTATTAATTACAATGAAAACAGAATCGATCCACAAAAAGAACTAAAACGAATTAAAGAATCTCTGTACGATTTGAACTTTAACTATCTAAAACCTGAGTCAGAGAATTACAATTCCGTTCCTTTAAATATGAATGAAGAGCATGAATCCTTTTTAAAAGGAGTAAAAATAATAAGGCGTGAAATAATAAAGGGAAATATCCTCCAGGCTGTTTTATCAAGAAGATTATATATTCATACAAAACTTCCTGCAATCGAGGCATACAGGAGACTTCGTTCAATAAATCCATCTCCATATATGTTTCTTATCGATTTCAAAGATTTTCAGATTTTCGGTTCATCTCCTGAGCTTCATGTTAAAGTAATTGGAAACAGGGTAATTATGCGACCAATAGCAGGTACAAGACCTAGAGGCAAAAATGAGGAAGAGGACAAGAAATTGGAAAAAGAGCTTTTGAACGATGAAAAAGAAAGAGCAGAGCATCTTATGCTTGTCGACCTTGTGAGAAACGATCTCGGTCGAATTTGTAAACCCGGATCGGTTGAGGTAACCGATTATTACTCAATCGAAAGATACTCCCATGTTATGCACATAGTATCACAGGTTGAAGGAAATCTGAGAAAAGATATCCCACCGGTGGAAGCAATTAGAAAAACATTTCCTGCAGGAACAGTTTCTGGAGCACCCAAAATAGCTGCTATGGAAATTCTTGATTCGATGGAAAAGGAAAAAAGGGGATTTTATGCCGGTATTGTTGGATATCTTGAACCATCCGGCAATCTGGATACATGTATCAGTATAAGAAGTGCCCTTAAAAGTAATGATATCATGATTCTTCAGGCAGGAGCTGGGATTGTTTATGACTCAATTCCTGAAAAGGAGTATCAGGAAACTTCATCAAAACTAAAGGCTCTTGGTAAATCTATAGGAATGGAGGTTTAAAATGGTTTTACTTATTGATAATTACGATTCATTCACATACAACATTTATCAGTATATATCGGAAATTGGAGTAGACGATATATCCGTAATTAGAAATGATAAAATAACTGTTTCAAAAATTGAAGAGATGTCCCCAACATCAATAGTAATTTCACCTGGTCCAGGTAGACCGGAAAACGCAGGAATCACTGTTGAAGTAATTAAATATTTTTCCGGTAAGATACCAATTCTTGGAATTTGCCTGGGGCATCAGGCTATTGGATACGCATTTGGCGGAAGAATCATCGGGGCAAAGAACATTATACATGGGAAAACAGATGATGTATCTATGGATGGAAAGGGCCTTTTTAGAAACATTCCTTCACCTGCTAAGTTCACACGGTATCATTCCCTTGTTATAGATCCCGATAGATTGCCCGATCAATTCGAGATATCAGCAACTTCATCGGATGGCGAGATAATGGGAATACGACATAAAAAATATCTATTAGAAGGCATTCAATTCCATCCTGAATCCATAGCTTCAGAGTTTGGGAAAAAATTGATCTATAA
>QNBN01000150.1 GCA_003645695.1 Spirochaetota bacterium
ACCTCCGTCCTCGCGCCTGCATAGAATATTGGCTATTTCATCGATGTTCGCCCTTGGGCCATGCATATTGCGTTTATCTATGGAAAGGCCCGTTGAATTGGCAGTTGCGCACATCTCTTTCATAGTCTTTGATCCATCAACAAACTCCGTAAGTATTCTTGGATTTAACCCCTTTTCTGCAGCAGTTTTTTCAAGTGTAGACGGGGTTGCATGAACATCCAGAGGATTATTTTTACCCTTTCCGCAGGAGATAATCTCGAAGTTTAGAGTTTTGAAAAAATCATACATCTCCCTTATAGCCACCGGTTCGTCACCGGTGCATACAGTATATATCACACCTGCTGTCTCGGCAAGTTTGGCAAAATAGTGACCGACTGTTACATCAGTTTCAACATTCAGGGTTCCGATATTTTTACCATTGATTATCGATCTATATACCACCTCTGCTCCTATTTCAGGAATACCAGTTGCCTCAATAACAATATCAATATTTTCAAGTCTGGGGATAATCCTATAATTGTTAGTGATAATTTTGTCTTCAGATCCGAGCTTCGATGCTTCTTCAATATTTTTAACCTCTTTTATATTTGAAGCCCCTATGGATTGGAATGCTTTATCAGCCCTTGATAGTTGAATATCGGATATGGCTACAAGATCCATTCCCGGGGTGCTGGCTATCATCTCGGCTATGCCAAGGCCCATGAATCCTGCGCCTACCAGAGCTACTTTTATCGAATTTTCTTTGGGTAAATTAGCCAGGTCATCGTAAAGAAGCATTGGCGTTCCTTTAATTCTTAATTGAATTACGGATTTTAAATTAAGTGCTTGAAACTTAAATTTTCTGTTATATTATAATACTCAATATAAAATTAAAAGGAAATAATAGGCAAGTTAACTTTCCATTATAATCATACTGGGTGGAAAAAATGAGGAATGCTATTGGTATTGATCTTGGGGGAACCAATATTAAAGGGGGAATTGTTTCAGAAGTAGGAAAACTTCTCGAATACCGCACTATACCCTCAAATGCCGCAAGAGGGGCAAAGGAGGTACTGCGCAGAGTTTTATCTCTACTGGAAACGCTGTTTAATTACTCAAAAAAATATTCTATAGATATAAGCGGGGTGGGGGTGGTTACACCAGGTGTTGTAGATCCTGATTATGGGGGTGTAGTTGGAGGTGCTTACAATATACCTGGATGGTGTGGGACTCCTTTTATGAAGGTGATAAGTGAGGAATATGATGTAGATGTATTTGCACATAATGATGTTACAGGAACGGTCCTTGCTGAATATAAGTATGGTGCAGGAAGGGGAAAAAGGAACATAATTTTGGCGGCCTTTGGTACAGGAATTGGAGGAGGGATCATAATAGATGGAAAACTCTATAGCGGAGCAAGCGGTTACGCAGGTGAAATTGGGCATATGGTTATTCATGCGGGGGGATATAAATGCACATGCGGTATAAAGGGATGCTGGGAGGAGTATGCATCTATCAGAGGGATATTAAGGACTGCTAAAATGATAATGAGGGCACATAATGCTGATTCCCTTGGCGGTGTAAAGTTTAATGAGAAACATGGACTAACCCCTCCAGATATTTTTACAGGGGCAGAAAAAAATGATCCCATTGCATTGGAAATAGTTGATGCAATCTGCAGGGATACAGCAATAGGAGTTGGGAGCCTTATAAATATTTTTAATCCTGACATGTTTATCATTGGCGGTGGAATATCAAAAGCTGGTAAAATATACTTGAATGGTATAAAATCAAAGATAGCCAATTATACATTGCCCGACGCGAGGAAGTCTGTGGATATTGTAGCTACGGAAATAGGGTATGAAGCAGGATTGGTTGGTGCAGCGGTACTTGTTTTTGAAGGTATAAACGGGTATTTTAAAAATAGGCACCTAAAATTTAGGTAAAAATATAAATCTTATTTTGCCTATTCCTTTTATACCTATAAATAATTAGGATTAAATACCGACTCAAGAATATATTTAGTAATCCTATTTAAAACTTTATATTTCGGTACAAAAAATATGATTCCAGTGAGTAAAACTGTAATATAACCTCAATAAAAGGGATTTTGTACTGTAATGAATTGCTTTGCCAGAACAATTTAGAAACAATTAAGTTATGAAATATACACGAATACATAGATCAGATTGAAGTTTCCAAAAATAAAATAAAAAGAAAAATGAAATACCCAGGGGAAGCAATATGAAAGTATTAACAAAATCCATCGGTATTATCTTTATTATGTTAATATTAATTGTCATCTCTGGTTTTTCTCTATCCTATGGCAAAGAGTCCACAATCGCTCTTAATTTTGACAATGTAGATATAGCAGTTTTCCTGAAAACCATGAGCGATATAACGGGTAAAAACTTTATTCTAAACAACAAAGTAAGAGGTAAGATAAGTTTTGTATCATCCAGAAAAATCCCTATAAGCAAGGTTTATGATATTGTTCTTGCCATCCTGAAAACTCAGGGATTTACAGCAGTTGAGGAAGGGAGTATTGTAAAGGTTTATCCAACACAGGTTGCCCTTCGAATGAGCGGTGAAATCCATTTTGGAACAGAACCCTTAAAGCCTAAAAAGGGAGTTATCGTTACCCAAATCATACCACTTAAATACGCAGAAGTGTCCAATGTCATACCAGTGATCAAAGCGGTATTTGGCAATGATCTTCTGATTACTTCCTACAGAAGAACAAATGTAATTATTGCTAATGGGGATGTACCCTACATTAACCTGCTCTTAAGAATTGCTGAGTATATCGATACACCTATGCCACAGGAAAAATCTGATATCCATATCTATAAGCTGGAGAACTCTGATGCTGAGGCAATGGCGAAAACTCTTCAGGCCCTATCAAGTTCTATTCAGGTCAAAAAACCAAATCTACCGAAAAATACCAGAGTAAATGTACCATCCTCCGGTCTTGCATTTTCTGAGAGATTCAGGGTTGTCGCAAGCAAAGAGACCAACTCCATAATTGTAATTAGTGCTCCGGGTGATTATCAAAAGATAGAGCGTATAATAAAGGAACTCGATGTAAAACGCCAACAGGTCCTTGTTGAAGCACTTATTCTTGAAATTACACTTAACAATGACCAAACCCTGGGTTTCGACTGGAATGCACTTATTAAGACAGGAAAAGGAGTGAATGGATTATTGTCATCAAATACAGGCCTTATGCAGCAGAGCATTCAGACCGGAGGGCTATATGGATTAACAATAGGTCTGCTTAATGGAACTATTCCATCGGTATATGCAATATTAAATGCCAACAGGGATAACACAAACTTTAAAATACTATCCACTCCTGAAATTGTTACTTTAGATAATCAAGAAGCGAATATAACAATAGGTGAACAGGTACCTTTTTTGACGAGTTCCAGGGTGGACGAAAACAACAATGTTATATCCACATACGATTACAAGGATATTGGTATTGTTCTTAAGCTTACCCCACACGTTAATGAAAATGGGTTTATCACGATGGACATAAATCAGCAGGTGAAAAAGCTGGTTGAGGGAACATCGGTTCTCGAAAATCCGTCTGTTTACAATCGTGAGATTACTTCAAAGATAACTGTTAAAAATGAGCGGACTATAGTTATAGGCGGCTTAATAAGGGATGACAATGTAGAAGTAGAACAGAAAGTCCCTGTACTTGGGGATATACCTATTCTTGGTTTATTTTTCAGAAAGAAGACAAAAAATCGGGTTAGGACAAATCTTCTGATATTTATTACTCCTCATATCATTACCAATGAAAGTGATATGATAAAAATAACGGAGGAAAAAAGAAAGGCTCAGGAAAAGTTTGAAAAGGAGAACAAGACTAAGGGTAAGAGGAACAGGTGATTTTATGTCTGAAGAAAACACCACAATAAAGGAAAAGAGCCTTAGGGGTAGGATGTTAGGTGAGATACTTATATCTCTTGGTAGAATAAAAGAAGGAGATCTTGAGGATGCTCTGTATGCAAGTAAGCAGTCCCACCAGAGATTAGGTGAGTATCTCCTGAATCAAAATATTATTTCCGAGGACGATCTTCTTCGTGCTCTGTCCTTACAGCTTGGTTTGGAATACAGGGAGGAGCTTATAGTTGGCTCCGAAGTTGCTCTGACAACACCCCTTTCAAAAAACTATATTAAGAGATACAACGTTTTAATAATTTCAGAAAATGCTGATGAGGTAGAACTGGCTCTGAATGACCCTTTCCTATTCGATGTGATTGAAAATGTAAGGGTTTTTACTGGGAAAGAGGTAAAACCCATACTTGCCAAAAAGCTCGATATTTTAAGGATTGCTGATATTATAGCAGGTGATGAAGTTAAAAAAGAGAGGAGTATTGAAGAGGAAAGTATTGGCATTGGTTCTTTAAGATTGATGGATGAGGAGGGGCAACTGGAGGAGAGTGCTCTTGATCTTGCAAATGAAGCTCCTGTAATAAAACTTGTGAACCTGATGATAACAGAAGCTCTTAAGGAGAGGGCTTCCGATATACATATAGAGCCTTCAGAGGATGGGGTTACAGTCAGATATAGGATAGATGGAGTTTTATACAATGTGCTCTCACCTCCAAAACGCTATCAACAGGCTATTGTATCGAGAATAAAAATTATGGCAAATCTGAATATTGCTGAAAACAGGTTACCTCAGGATGGTAGAATAAGAATTAAGTTTGGTGCAAACGATGTTGATATTAGAGTCTCCATTGTACCATCGGTGGTGGGTGAAAGGGTTGTAATGAGACTTCTGGTTAAGGATGAAAAACGCTTCAGTATCAATCATCTTGGAATGAGGGATGAGCTATTAAAGGAGTTTAAAGATCTTCTAAAGATACCACATGGAATAATAATTGTGTCAGGACCCACAGGAAGTGGTAAAACCACAACCCTCTATGCAGCAATAAAAGAGATTAACAGCACGGAAAAAAACATAATTACTATTGAAGATCCTGTTGAGTATAGAATAAAAGGTATTAGCCAGATACAGGTAAATCCGAAAATTGATCTTACCTTTGCCAACGGATTACGCTCCATACTGAGGCAGGATCCGGAAGTAATAATGGTTGGAGAGATAAGGGATAGAGAAACTGCTGAGATTGCGGTTCAGGCTGCCATGACAGGGCATCTTGTATTGTCAACTGTGCATACGAACGATGCAGCAAGTGGAATTGTAAGGCTTCTGGATATGGGCATCGAACCTTACCTCATAGCATCTACAGTGAATGCATTTTTATCCCAGAGGCTTGTACGAGTACTTTGTGAATATTGTAAAAAACCCATTTATCTTGATAAAGATATTCTTATTCATGAGGGGATAAATCCAGAATTGTTCAAGGAAAGACAGGTTTACAAGGCTATTGGGTGCTCCAAATGTCAGAATACAGGGTATCACGGTAGAATTGGAATTTTTGAAATGATTAAGGTGGATGAGTCGATAAGAAAAATGATTGTCTCAAGGAAGGATGCTTCTTATATAAGGGACGCATGTGTCAGAAATGGTATGAAAACAATGCTTGATGATGGGATAGAAAAGGTGCTTGAGGGAATTACAACTATAGATGAAGTATTAAGGGTTATAAGGGAATAAATGCCAGTATTTGAATATCACGGGTATAAGAAAAATGGGAAAAAAATTAAGGGGGAAATTGAAGCTTCTACCCTTTTTGAGGCGAGAAATAAGCTAAAAGCTTCGGGAGTTTTTGCTGAGTATATCAAAGAGCTCTCTGAAAGAAGGAAGTTTAAGATATCCCTGTTCAGCCATTCAAAAAGGCAGAGATTCGTTTATTTTTTTACAAGACAAATGGCATTTATGCTGGAAGCATCTGTGCCGGTTGTTAATGCAATAGAAGGTATAATTGAACAAACAGAGGGAAACGAAGAGAAGCAAGCTCTTGAAGATATTAAGGAAAGGATAAGAGAAGGTGAGAGCTTTTCATCTGCTATCGCTCACTATCCAGAATATTTTAACCAGCTTTACGTAAATACAGTAAAGGCAGGTGAACTTTCCGGAAATCTTGCAAAGGTATTTGTACATCTATCGGAGCATTTTGAAAGAAACCAGCGCTTGATTGGGGGCCTGAAATCCTCCCTTACATACCCCATATTTATGCTTGTATTTGCTTTTGTTGTTGTAATATTTCTTGTAACATTTATCGTACCATCATTCAGCAGCCTTTTTGAGCAGTTTGGGCAGAGGTTGCCTCTACCGACGAGAGTACTGCTTTCCTTCTCCGGATTTATATCATCCTTCTGGTGGTTGATTGTGTCGATAATGGTTTTAATATTTCTGCTTTTTAGAAACATCTACAAAAAAAACGATAAGTTCAGAAGGAAGATTGACAGCTATTTATTGAAAATGCCTTTGATAGGAAATTTCATCATTATAAACTTCAGGATTAGATTTTCATACACAATGTCACTTATGATAGCGAATGGAGTTGGTCTACTGGATGCCCTTGTAACAACGCGGGCAATATTTAAGAATAGTATTATTTCCGATTTTCTTTATAAATCTATATCCCTTATAAAGAGGGGTGAAAAATTTTCAAGATCGATTGAAGATCCCCTTCTATTTCCTCCCTCTTATATTGGAATGGTAAGGGCAGGGGAGAGTGGAGATAGGCTTGCGGAGGTTCTGGATACAATATCAAAAAACCTCGAAGCCTCGCTTGAAGAAAAGGTTAAATCAATAAGCTCTCTGGCTGAACCTCTTATTATAATCATCATAGGAGGGTTTGTTGGTTTTGTTGTTCTTTCTATAATGCTTCCGATTTTTCAGATCAACCAACTTTTTTAATGGTTTGTTTAAAGGGTTTACGATTCGAAATATTTGACTCATCATTTAAGAAAATGTATTTTCATATTTCAAACCATAAATTGAGGAGGAAAAATGGATATTGATTTTGTTAAGATGCATGGTGCTGGAAATGATTATATTTATATAGACCTTATGAAAAATAAATATGATTTAGATTTCAGTAGGCTTGCCACCTATATAGCTGACAGGCATTTTGGTGTAGGAGGAGATGGCCTGGTTTTGATAATGAAGGG
>QNBN01000151.1 GCA_003645695.1 Spirochaetota bacterium
CTCAAAGTGAAATCATTGAAGGGATAGCTTTCATTGAAGATGTAATTTATTCTTCCCTGATGCTGAAATTTTGGAAAATCGACTGGGGTTGGATTATTTGAGTCACAAAGAGTGATTGCAAAACTCTCGTGGAATATTGCCAAGCAGGAAAACTCAACTACTCCACCTCTTGCTGGACAACCTACTTCTCGGCAATACTCTCCCTGATATTCCTGCTGGGCATAATAAGCAATATGGGTCGCTCTGTCAAACAGGAAATAGCCAAAGAATTCCTTTTTCTCCTCTTGGGGGAGCTCTACTTCACCTTCGAATTTTCCCACTACCCAGAAACCTCCCCAGACGTCAATGTCTTTTGTTCCACTGTAGGCTCCGTGGATGATATAGGGTCCTTCTTGGGGTCCCATCCAGAAAGGCGTGCCCATGGCTTTAGCTTTAATCTTAATTTTTAGCCCATTTTCATCGGGCGGAATGATTTCATGGTACCATGTCTGGTTTTTCTCATCATAAGATAAAATTTCCTTATAACCTTTTATCCCGTAAACCAAAACGGTGGGATAGGGATAACCCTCTATTCCCTCTTCATAATAATACATTCCACCTTTAAATGTCGGAACGTTTCTTAAGTATTCTCCGTTAATGTTTACTCTCGGAGCAAATCCGCCTTCAAACGGCAATCTTCCCTGATAAAATAAGGTATCCCCTTCTTTGCTTTCCCCAATAGCAACGAAAATAAAACAGCTCTGCTGCCAAGGATAGCCTGGGATGTATCTTAAAAGATTGTTTTCTTCCAGATTGTAGGTGATACCAAGCGGAATCCAATCTTCGACGGTAGGAATCTTATCGATAAAAGTATTGGGCTTTTCTATAATGTTCCAGCCTTTTTCTGGAGGTTCAGGCAAAGAAAAATCTATCTTCTCTGCTTTCTCTAAAGCTAAAAATGCCTTTTCAAGATATTCTTTTGCTTTCTCATAGTTTCCTTCAAAATACTCTCTTCTCGCTTCTTTAATCCACCAGGTAGCCTCTCTTAAATCATAGCCTTGATTTTTCTTTTCGATATATTCTTTTTTGAATTTCAAATATTCTTGTCTTAGTTCCTGAGGTGTTAATTTTTGTATTTCTCTTAGAGATAAAAACACTCCAAAAATTGAAATCAATACTATTCCATAAAAAATTATGGTTAATAATTTTTTATTCATGTTCATCACCATATTTATTCTGTGCTAAATTTTTAATCGTTTCATAGATCTCAAACTCCGGAGCAAGAGAATCGTAAACTTTAAATTTTCCAAAAGAAAGAACTTTTGCATTTGTTCCCATCCAGCCCCCATGTAAAGGATAAACAAAGACTATCGGTAATTTAAACTCCTTTCTCTTTTCAGAAAAGAACCTATCTGCAATCTCTAAAAATCTTGCTTGTTCAGTTTTATCCAAATATTGGGAGAAAATACCTAGAGGTTGATCCTGCCATCTAACTGATGCTTCATCCATAAAAATCAAAATAAGAGTATCATTGCCCAGATATTTTTTAATCTTAGCAAAAAATATATTCCACCTTTCCTTAGACAAATTTTTGTTTTTAACCTCTTCCTCCCAAATCATATTAACAACAAAATCGAAATCCGGCATAGGATATGCTGGATTACCCCTGCTATCTTTTATCTCAAGGAAATTCGTCCACCCGCCAACATAAACATATTTTCCTTTCTCCTTTGCATATTTGTGGATTTCATCTATTTGCTTTAAAGCCGCTTCATAAGCTTCTTTAACTGCTGGATGATAAGGATCTTTTGTTAATTTATAAAACATCCTTGCCTGGGCAAAGAGCATGTCAATCCAGATAGCATCTGCTCCAGAATCTATCATTTTCTTTGCCCAAGAAAGTTGCAATTTTTGAAATTCCGGATTTGTGATATCTGGATAGTAAGCATAGGCTTGTTGCCACTTGTAATCGGAGGGAGAACTCCAATCAGAGGGGAAAAAGCCAAGTAACTTTCCTCTGTTGAATTGAAACTCCTCCTTGGTTAGCGGTTTCCCTGTTCGCGGATTTGTGAGACTCCACTTCGCTGGATCTAAAGCCATTTTCCAAATTTCCTCTTTTGTATATTTCTTACCGGTTATCGGATTATACTCATTAATGTCAATTCTTTCTGTAGGAATACCAGCAGAGACTATAATAGAGGGGAGTTCCTTTTTAATTTCATTTATTGATTTTTTGAAGTTTTCATAGCTATACCCTGCTATTTCACATGTTCTTCTCTGTTTTAGAGGTAGCTCGGAGCAGGTTTCGGGGATAACCTTATATTTCCAAAATGCTCTGAAGATAAAATCTGTGTTTGTCTCTTTTAAATGAGAAATTACATCATCGATTGTTCTGTTAAAAGCTTTATAATCTGTAATACTCTGATACCAGCAAACTACCTTAGTACTCAATAGTTTTTCTTTGCTTTCCTTTATCATTTCATAAGTTTTAAATCGGGAAGTTGGAACGTGAGATTTCCAGCTTATCAGAAAGATAGAAATAAGTAAAATCATCACTCCTACAGTAATCAATATTTTATTTTTATCCGTGTTTGACATCACTTAATATTATTCTTAATCTTAATAATATCTTACTTCTCCTTATTTTTAATCTTTCTAATGCGGACTCGCAATTTCGGACAACGTTTTGCAGATAAACGAAGTGTCATAAGCATTTGAGCGAAATGGGTGGAGCTAATGAATTATCCACTCTTATGAGCAATTCTATCGAAGGAATAAAGGTTAAGAATTGTTCTTGCTAAACAGGCGAAGCTTACTCTTCATCTCACCAACAATAAGTCAACAGGACCCGGTTTCTTTTGTTCCATGGATCACATATGGATATTATGTGATATGGGAAATAAATCAGGCATCTTTTTCTCATTTATTATTGTTCTAGTTATATTATTACCAAAGATTTATAGAAGAGATTCCAATCTTATGGATCTTGCTTCTATTCTCTATTTTAGTATAGCTGTAGTAGTCACCTTTATTTTCGAGATAAATGTGTTTGTTGAAGGAAGTGGGGTTTTAGGATATCTTGTTTTGTTTATGATGGCACTATTTTCGATTTTGATTAAGAAACCATATACTTTACAGGTTTCAAAGAGGGATTACCCGAAGTCTATTGGAGAGAAAAATCATTCCTCCTAATAAATAATTTAATTACATTTATTTGGCAATGATATTTTTATCAAATTCTATCATATTCTTCTTTCTAAACATGCCTTTTAATATAGTCTTCTCAAATTTTTTAATAGTCTTTGGAATTATCTCCTCAATTATAGTTCCTATGAAGATATCGGCTTATTATGTTATAAGGGAATTTAAAAATATGATTGGAACATTCTAGTAGATCCACATGAGAAAAAGTCTGAAAATGAGTATGATGTTATAATAGTTGGCTCTGGCATCGGTAGATTAACCTGTGGCGCTCTGCTTTCAAAGAGAGGATATAAAATTCTAATCTTAGAGCAACATTACATGCTTGGAGGCTATTGTTCCTCGTTCCAGAGAAAGGGGTTTGTGTTTAACACTGATGTAGGGGATGTTAGCGGATTGTGGGAAAAAGGGCCTATAACTTATATTTTGGAAGAACTAGGACTTAAGAAAGATGATCTCTTTGTAAGGAACAGGATTAGATATATCTTTAAAGGTAAGGAAATCGATGCTGATGATTTAGATAGCTTTATAAGATTACTCTCAGAAATGTTCCCGGAAGAAAAAGAAAATATTCATGTGTTCTTTGATGAGGCCAAAAAAGCCTATGAAGAATGTTATAGAGAAGCCGATATGTACGGTACTCCACTACCAGGCGAACTTATAGTAAAGGTATTTGGAGAGAAGAAACTGTTTAACTATCCAAGAGAACATCCACATTTCTACGATTGGATGAATAAAACCTATAAGGAGAAGCTTGACGAATACTTTAATAATGACGATTTGAAGACTCTTCTCTGTGGACTTCTAGGATATATAGGAACTTCACCTGAGAAAACCCCAGCAAGTAGAGCTCTCACAGCATGTGTTTCCTACTATTTGTATGGAGGATATTTTATAAAGGGGGGGCTTTAAATTTTGCGAAGAGTTTAAGGAAAGTTATCGAGAAACATGGTGGCAAGGTGCTGCTTAAACATAAAGTAGATGAAATATTGGTTGAGAATGGAGAGGTTAGGGGAGTGAGAGTAGGTGAAAAAGTTTTTAAAAGTAGAATTATAGTGGCAAACATAAACGCTAAAACCACTTTTTTGGAACTTGTGGGAGAAGATAAATTAAGTAGAGAATTTATTGAATATATAAAGAGTTTAAAAATGTCACCTTCATGCTTCATGGTTTTTCTGGGAGTAGATATGGATTTATCAACTTATCCAACAATTATCCAAAATCTAGATGAAAAATATGGAATAATTATTAACTCAAATGCTGATCCGACTTTGGCACCAGAAGGTAAAGCTAGTCTCACAATATTAACTTTAGCAAATTATCGTGATTTTCCAAATAAAGGAACAAAAGAATACTTAGAGAAAAAGAAAGCTTTCGTAAACAAGCTAATAAAAAAGGCGGAGAGGATTATACCAGGGTTAAGTAAACATATAATTGTAATAGATGCTGCAACGCCAAAAACGTTTGAAGAATATACTTTTATGCCAGAGGGAGCTATATATGCATTTGATCAATCGATAGATACAAAAAGACCATATTTCAAGACACCTATAAAAGACCTATATCTTGCGAGCGCTTCAACATTTCCAGGAGGCGGTATAGAAGCAGTTGTTATCTCAGGAATTATATGTGCCAATGATATATGCGGATGGAAAATTCCAAAATAAGTCAAATTTTTAGGTTCTCGAAGTTGGCCAAAGATTTGTTCCTTCCATAATATTTTTCAAAAAGCTCGTTTGTAACTCAGTATTTTTCTATGACTTGTTAACAATTTTATTTCATATTATCGTCATCGAAAGATGTCTGAGAACATTTTAATAGTGTTTTAGGGATAATCATCTGAGTATATATTTCATCAAGTCATCAAGATCGAGCAAGATTAGATTATTTTCATATTCTTTTATATCAAATATTTTTCTAGCTATGACTCCATAATATATCTGTCCTTCTATACCAATCATTTCAACTATTTTCTCAAGCTTTTTCATGATTCTTTTGATGTCTCTATTATTTAGGTCACTCCACTTTACCTCTAATATTAAATATTTGCTTTTATTTTTATCATAACCCAATAAATCTATCTCATATGATTCTCCTCTCGAAGATTTTCCCCATTCTCTACCTAATCTCGCTATTTTAAAAGGAATATAAGGATAAAACTGTATGAATTTCTTTGATATCTTCTCATATATAAAGCCAATATAGTTATCAAGATTTCTTACAATTTCATCAAGAACTACTTCTCCTCTACCCTCTTCTATAAGGTCACGATTGACATCAATAAAACGGAACCAGAAATTAAAGTAGTTATCTTTTATATAATATAGCCTTTTTCTAGTCTTAGGTCTTTCGAGAACTGGAATTTCATATGATACTAGGTCTAGGAGTTCTAGTGTACCCAGATATCTGGATACAGCAGATTTATCTAACCCCGTGATATTTGATATCTCAATTACTCTCCTATATCCTTCAGATAGTGCCCTCAATATGAGTTTATAGTTTCTAGGTTCACGAAGCTCTTGTCTCAGAAGATTATCAGCTTCCTCATAAAGAAATTCACCTCTCCTAAGAAATAATCTTTTTAAGTTCTCTATAAAAGAAATACTTGGATCTATTTTGCTTAGATATGCGGGAACTCCACCAAAGACACCATAGACATATATAAGATTCCTATAATCATAACTTGGAACAAATTCCTTTATGTATCTCAATTCAAGCTCATCAACCCTCCACTGACCAGTCCTTCTACCATACAGCGGACTCCTATAACCTAAAACCTCTGTTTCCATCATACCAACACTAGATCCACAAAGTATAAGCATTATATCTTCTCTCCTCGATAAATGAAGATCCCATATCTTTTGAAACAAAGATAATACACCTTTATCCAACTCGATGAGATACTGAAACTCATCAAGTATAATGATCGTTTTTTCATCCTTAACCTTCCACTCGACGAACTCTTTAAACAAATCCTCCCAATCCTCAAACAATATCCTTGAAAAACTTTTCTTTCTCAGATACTCAGCCATTCTCCCAGATAACTTCACAATGTTTGCTCGAGTACTAGTCTTCTCACATAGAAAATATATATGAGGTTTATCCTTAGAAAATCTTAAAAGCAACTCTGTCTTACCAATTCTCCTCCTACCATACACTATGATAAATTGAGGTCTTCTTTCTCTATATCTTTCTTCCAAAAATCTCAAATCATCGCATCTATCAATGAATAGTTGATACATAATTATTATAATTATTAATCAACTATATGTTGATTACTATTTCAACATAATATTTTTATTTCTGCAAGTAATTTTCTCTGAATATGTAATTAAAAAGTATTATATTCTGAATGCATATTAATGAGAATCACGAACCTAGAAGAGAATATATTTTAAATCTTTAATTAATATTATTAGAGACTAAATATTTAATTAACCCATTTTTTGGGCTTTAATATTTTCACTCTCTCATAGTATCCATATGCCTTCTATATACATAACCCTGTTGTTTATATTTATACTGAAATAGATCATATTAAGATGCTAGATTTTCTCCTTTAATATTTTGTCAAAGAAGATTGCTAGGAATAGGAATATTGAGATTCCAGCAGCAAAATTAGAAAATATTATTCCTGTAATTCTCCCAATGCCATAAACTGTAAAATCTATCAGAGCATGCAATATTGTCGGAAGAACTATACCGCCTGTTTTTTCTCTTAATACACCGAATAAAACGCCCAAGAAGCATGCAAACAAGGTTACCATAACTATTAATGGATTTATATTAGCTCTTCCAGTGAACGGGTTAACTCCTGTTAGAATATGAGGTATCCCAAAGAATAATACAGCAACTATAAGCGTACCTTTGCTCCATTCATATTCAATTCCAA
>QNBN01000152.1 GCA_003645695.1 Spirochaetota bacterium
TAACCGAGAATATAATCCTTTGCATTTTCTACAGAAACTTTGTGTGCTTTCTTCCCAACGATAGCAGCTAATTCTGCTTCGTAATCAACCCTTTTTGACATTGCTGGATAAATGATATTGTCATCATGTCCAATCACGGATGTTGAGGGTTTTATAAATAGTTTTGGTTCATCCGGAAGTTCTTCACCGAGTTCAGCTGCATGATCTTTATAGTTTAAACCAATAGCTACCACTTTAGAGGGAAAAACAGGAGGAAGAATTTTTATTTCATTAATTTTATATTCCATCGCACTATCTATTTTCAAACTATTAAAAATACTATCTTTCAAAGGATAGACAATATTGGTGCGGATAATTCCGTGTTTTACTATACCGTCCTTTTCGAATTGTATAATTTTCATGCTTTCTCCTTGATAGTTAATTATAATAGTTCTATATTTTTATAAAATATTATATAATTTGCTTGAATGTCTACCTAATATAATGTAGAAAAAATTGATTTAAAACATAAAGATAGAGAGAGGGAAAATGAGAGGTAAAAAGTTTCTAATCAGTATGATTTTTGTTTTTATGACTATAACAATAGCAAACCCGGTTTTTGCCCGAAAGATTGAACTAACATTCTGGCACAGCCTTGGGTTCCATGTTAAAGCAATAATAGAAGAGATGGCGGACGAGTACAATAGTACACATAAAGGGGTAAAAGTAACCCCTGTTTTTCAGGGACTTTTTGAGGATATGCAGATGAAAATGCTGGCATCAGCAGTTACCCACCAACTGCCCGATGTCGCACAGGTGCAACTGGAGTTTATGGAGCCTTACATTTACAACGGCATCATAGATCCGATAAACAAGTATATTCCGGAAACTGAAAGGGAGGATATTATTCCACAGTTCTGGGATCTGGTAACCAGAGATGGGGAGATATATGGAGTACCCTTTTGTATAAGCACCCAGGTATTTTTTTACAATGAAGATGCTTTTAAAATAGCTGATCTTGATCCAAACAGGCCACCTGACACGTGGGAAGAGATGATTGAAATGGGTAAGAAGCTGACAATGGATACAAATGGAGATGGCAAAATAGACAGGTATGCAGCTATGTTCTGGCTGAATGGAATATATGGTATTGCCCCATTTTTGTGGGATAATGGTGGTAAGATTTTTTCCGATGATGGCAAGAGAGTGAATCTTACATCTGATGCCATGGTTAAAACAATCCAGATGCTTAAAGATCTTGTATATAAATATGAGATTATGCCAAGAAACTGGACTGACTGGGAAAGTGGACAGGCTTTCTTGCAGGGTAAACTTGCAATGGGTGGATTTACAAGTGCGGCAATTAGCTATGGGGAGAAAAATTTACCCTGGAAACTGAGAATATCTCTACTTCCAAAAGTAAATGGTAACCGGTATACCGTGCTCGGTGGATCTGCTCTAGTAAACTTTTCAAGAAGCCGAAAAAAGAGAAAAGCTGCCAACGATTTTATATTCTGGCTTGTTAATAAAGAAAATACAATAAAAATGCATGAAGAAGTTGGGTTTATTCCGGTAAGAAAATCGGCACTGAATTCTCTTGAATTGAGAATGTTCGATAAAAAGAATCCAAACTTTAAAGTTCCTATTGAGAGTATAAAATACGGAAGGGCTCTTCCAAATCACCCTGAATTTTATAAGATTAATAAGGCTTTTGCCGAAATGCTACAGAGGATTATACTTAACAACGGGGATGTACTTGAAGGGCTTCAGAAAACTGAGAAGGAAATAAACTCATTCCTTGAATAGATGAGATTTATATGAAAGAGATAATAGGTAGTATACAACCCCTTCTAAATCATAGTATTGCAACCTTTGGGAAATATAGTATAACAATCCTAGACATACTCTTTATAGTACCAATCCTTTTTTTTGACATACTTTTGATCAGATTGTTTAATAGATTTTCAAAAAAGAAGGATCTACGGTCAAAAAATTACTATAAGGTAGTTTCCAGGGTTTACAGTGGCATAATTCATTTTATGGCTTTTATTGGGGTTATGCTTGTTCTGGGAGTTAAACTTTCCAATATATTTGATTTTATATCTGCAATCCTTAACTTTAAAATTTTTACAATAGCTGGAACTGCGATAAGTCTTATAACAATTATTGTAATGGTTGTTATTGTTTACATTTCTGCAAAGTTCTCTAACATTGCCCAAAACTATTTCAATGAAAGGATATTCCCCAGATTTAAGATTGATATTGGTGTTAGAGCTTCTCTTTCAAAATTAATTAGGTATTCAATTATTGCTATAGGAGTTTTAATTGCACTGCAGGGGGTTGGTATCAAGCTATCTGCCCTTACAGTTTTTGCTGGGGTTCTTGGTGTGGGTATTGGCTTTGGTATGCAGAACATAACCGCTAACTTTGTTTCGGGGTTGGCAATCCTTTTTGAGCGACCGATAAAAGAGGGTGATATGGTGAAACTTAAAGACACAATAGGTGTAGTTAAAAGTATAAAGCTAAGAGCAACGGTTATCAAAACGATATACAATGAGCATCTGATAGTACCAAATTTAGAGTTTGTTAACTCAATTGTGGAAAATATGTCTTACGATGATTTAAAGCTCAGGATCAGCGTTAAGGTAGGTGTAGCCTACGGTTCCAATCCTTATATGGTTAAAAAAGCATTACTCGATGCTGCGCTTAGTACTCCTGATATTCTTTCTTTTCCCGAGCCGGTAGTATATTTAAAAGAGTTTAGTGATTCATCCATAAACTTTGAGCTTTTAGCGTGGATAGATGAACCGATGAAGAAGTTTCAGGCAACCAGTGATCTTCACTTTTCCATTCTTGATAAGTTTAAAGAGCAAAATATTGTAATTCCCTTCCCACAAACCGATGTATGGATCAAAGAAATGCCTGAGGATTTTCAATAATCTTTGACAACAATAGTTCTAATTATTAATATACAATTATTAAACACCGTAAATAGAGGATCTGTTTAAAATAATTTTAACTGGAGGGAAAAGGTGAAAGAGATAAATGTTCTACCTGAATATAACCCTGGTGAGATTAACTTTAATCCAATCCCACTGTTTCAGTACAGGGCAAGTTTAAAAGATGAGGTGTCAAAAGGTAAAATTACCATAGATGAAGCGTTAAAGCTTTATAGAGCTATGCTTCTTATAAGAAATTTTGAGTTTATGGTAGTTGATCTTAGTACAGGTAATTTTGTACCCTATGATGGCTTTAAGTTTATTGGTGCAACACATCTCTATGTTGGCGAAGAAGCAAATGCAGTTGGGATAATGTCAGTTTTAAATAAGGATGATTACATAACCAGTACCCATAGAGGCCATGGGCATTCTGTTGCAAAAGGACTTTTTGCTATATATCAGATGGATGATAATCAGCTAAAAAAGTTTCTTGGAGACTGGCCTACTGATAATTACGGTTCTCTAAGAGAAGCTGCCATCGACTACCACCTGTTTCAAGCTATGGCAGAGCTTCTGGGTAAAGAGGAAGGTTATTGCCATGGACGTGGAGGAGGAATGCACATAGCAGATTTTTATACTGGAAACCTTGGTGCAAATGCAATTGTAGGAGGCAGCTTTGCTATTGCCACTGGAGCTGCAATGGCTGTTCAAAAGCAGGGTCTAGATAGGATAGTAGTTTGTATTATTGGTGATGGTGCAATGAATAATGGTATTGCCCATGAAGCAATGAACTGGGCCTCACAGAGGCAGTGGAAAAAGGGTCTGCCAATAGTCTATTACATAGAGAATAACCAGTACGGAATGACGGGCCAGCAGAGAGGTGAGGTGACCGGAATAGATTACCTGTCTCAGAGGGGGGCCGGCTATAATAATGTAAATATGCATGCTGAAACCATATGGGGAATGAATGTTTTGACTGTACGGGAGGCAATGCTGCGTGTTAGAGAGAGGCTTCTGAATGGAGAAGGTCCGATTTTAGTGGAAAGTATGACATATAGATTTCTTGGCCATAATTATAAGGATAAAGGTGTAGCCTATAGAAGTGAAGAAGAGAAAAAGGCATGGATGAATGAAGATCCGGTGACAAGATTAAAGAATGAATTGATAGAAATGGGGGCTTTAACTGAAAGAGATGCAGAGCATGAAAATGAAGTTGCAAGAAAAAAAATAGAAGAAATTACTAAGAAGGCTGCCAATGCAACAGACCCAGTGCCGAAGGATATGTACCGTGGTTTATATGCTGAGACAACAAGCGATAATATAGGGGAAGAATACCGAACAAAGAATCTTTTAAAGAAACCCAGGAAGTACACAAGAGATAGTGAAGGAAAAATGCTCTTCCGCCATGCTGTTGCAGAAGCGTTAACGGAAGAGATGATAAGGGATAAAAGGGTAATTGTATATGGAGAGGATGTAGCAGATTACGGAGGTGCTTATCAGGTAACCCTCGGGCTTCTTGACATATTTGGAAGGGAAAGAATATTTAATACCCCTATCTCTGAAGCAGCTATTGTTGGTACCGGGTTGGGAGCTGCCATGGTTGGGCTTAGACCTGTAGTAGAAATAATGTATATAGATTTTATACTGCTTGCTATGGACCAGCTTGGTAATCAGGTAGCAAAGGCAAGATTTATGTTTGGCGGCAAGATGACCATTCCTCTGGTAATTCGTACAACTATAGGTGGTGGTAAAGGATATGCCGGACAGCATTCTCAGAGCCTTGAGGCTATTGTAGCTCATTTTCCAGGAATAAAAGTTGTTATTCCTTCTACTGCTTATGATGTAAAGGGACTGTTGAAAACAGCAATCAGGGATGATAACCCTGTATTGTTTATAGAACATCAGATGCTGTATGTAGACAAAGGGGAGGTTCCTGAAGGGGTTGATTATACAATACCTTTCGGGCAGGCAAGAATTGTTCGTGAAGGAAGGGATATTACAGTTGTTGCATATTCAAATATTATTAAGAATGTTCTATCCGCTGCAGAAATCCTTGAAAAAGAGGATGGGATCTCAGTTGAGGTTGTTGATCCAAGAACTCTTGTTCCCCTTGATATAGATACGATTGCAAAGTCTGTAAATAAAACAGGAAGAGCTGTTGTTGTAAATCAAGCACCTTATACAGGTAGCTTTGCAAGTCATATTTCACATGAAATTCAGCAGAATTCTTTCAAAAATCTAAAAGCTCCAGTGAGGGTTGTAGCGGCTTATGATGTACCTCCACCAATGGCGCGTCCTCTTGAGCTCGAAAATATTCCCTCAGTGGAAAGAATACTGAAAAATATTAGAGAAACCTTGAACTATTAAGTTCGATTATGGAGTAGTATCAGTAAAACCATAATTCTTATTGATTTGAAATTGTTGTGTTTATAGTTTATAATATATATTATAAGGTAAATTATATCTCATATTGAAAAATGAAGATGTAAAATACCTACTGTATCTTAAAAAGTTGAAATTAGCCATGAGGGAATTTAGTGATGAAAATTTTACTCCCTTTAGTAGTAGGTATTTTAGGCTTTTTAATACTATATGGAGTGGATTATTTTGATTTAAAGAAAAAGAGACTTCTAAAATTCTTTACATGGTTTTTGGGTATTACACTTCTTCTGATATCACATCTTCAAATAGTATTAACATCAAAAATAATTATATTCCCTGAATTTTTAAAATCAATAGGTATAGTTCTATTGGTTATTTTCTTTATTCTGCTTCTTTATTCTGTTTTTATTGAGATATCGGTATTAGGAAAAAAGGGATATGCTGTAAGCAGCAGCGGTCTAATAAAGAGTGGCACTTATGCTTTATCAAGGCATCCCGGAGTACTTTGGTATATTATGACATTGATTTTTCTTTTTATTGCTACCGGCGCCAAGCATCTTCTTTATGCAATACCAGTATGGAGTATAATGGACATTCTTTATGCTATTCTACAGGATCTATATTTTTTCCCAAGGTTGTTTGGGGAAGAGTATGATGATTATAAAAAATCAACACCAATGATATTGCCATCATTTAAAAGTATAAGGTCATGTATCTTATCATATAGAAAAATCTTACTCATTGATGAAGATCAAACTGCTTAAGAAAGTTTTAGGGCTTAATAATCCCAGGATCAAGTTCAGGTAAATTACAGCTCTCCGGGCCGGATGATATTTATATTAAGATTACAGCTCTTCATATGTGTCTTTAAGCAAAGTTTGGATTAAAAAGGTAGGATGGCAAAAGTGATTATACATGAATAATAGTCCTTCACAAGAATCATCTCTGACTATGCACAGAAGTTTACAGGTATATTAGCTTATTCTTGTAGTACCGGGGTAATTTCTTTAAAAGAGTATATAGTGTCAATGTATTTTTTTGCTGATTCATCCCAATAATAAACGGATTTTATGGCATTCTGCCTGGCTCTATGCTGGATATTTTCATCACTGCTTTTGAAAAAGCTTAAAGCCCGCTGCATCGCCTCGAAAAATGAGTGAGGATTGTAATCGGTGAATAAAAATCCATTTCCATCTACTATATAGCCCTTCATTCTAATCGGATGTATTGTATCTCTTAGGCCACCAGTTGCCCTTGCAACTACCAGACATCCACATGAGAGCGCTTCTAATTGTGATATTCCACCGGGTTCATATAATGATGGCATAAGAAATATGTCAGAAGCAAGAAGGGGAGCACTAATATCCTGAAATCCAATTGAAACTGATACTGATCCTCTATAGTAATCGTTTAACGTCATTAACCCATTTGCGATCTCTTCGCCTATTTTATCACCAGGAGCAACAGGCCCTCCTATTATACCCTGAAAACCGAGAGATTTGAAGATCCCCTCAGATGCCTCAAGCAACAGATGAAAACCCTTTTGTTCTGAAACCCTATGAATCATGCTGAATAGTATTTTATCAGGATTTATTTTTAATCCCCTTTGTGTCTGAAGCAAGAGCTTATTCCTCATTCTTGTTACATTAGCTTTTCTTATTTTACTTCTTATTTTCTCTGGA
>QNBN01000153.1 GCA_003645695.1 Spirochaetota bacterium
CATTATTGATGGGGTAAATGGATATATCTCAGATAATATTGAGTATCTGAGAGAAAGAATCAGAATGCTTCTGATGGATAAAGGGCTTGCTAAGCGAATAGGTAAAGAAGCAAGAAATACTGTGGTGGAAAAATTTGGGATAAAGGAATTCCTTAAAAAATGGAATGAGGTCATTGAAAACTCAGTAAGAATGGGTAATGGAAAAAGGTTAAAGGTTTTACTCAGTTACACTTCTAATCCCCAGACAACAGCTGCCTATATAGAAAAGGCAATTATGAATTTAGAAAAATTTGGCTATGGACAAAGGTTGATTTTCGTAGGTGGATCTCCTCGGTCTGGAACGACACTTATACAGTGTATTTTAAATAATCATCCAGAAATTTGTGGAGGTCCTGAATTTGACAGAATTCCTAACATTATAGAATTGAGAAACTTACTTCATAAATCAATAACGGATAAAAGGATTGATGTTTTTTGTACCTATCAACAGGTGGATGAGGAAATTGGTTTTTTGATAGAGAGACTTCTGTTGCCTTATGCCGAAAGAAAAAGGAAAATACTTTTGAGTGAGAAGACACCATTTAACGTTTTATATTTTAATGAGTTATTAGAGGTTTTCCCAAAAGCAAGATTTATTTTTTGTGTAAGAGATCCTAGGGCAGTAATTAGCTCTATGTTGAGAGTAGGAGAAAGGTATAGGGAAAAAGGCATACCAGCTCCAGACTTTACTCAAGACATCAGCGCTGCGATAAGAACAGTGAAGATATGTAATCAAAAAGGATTTGAAGCAACAAAAAAGTCAAATAGAGTGTTTACAATAAAATATGAAAATTTAGTTAATAATCCGCATTCCGTCACGCAGGATTTGTGTAATTTTTTAAATGTTGCTTGGTCACCTTCTTTAATACAGGTTAATGAAGATACAGAAACTTTAAAATGTGTAGATGGCATTTGGGGTACACGCAAAAATTTTGGTCAACCTCCAGATTCACAAAGAATAAATAGATGGAAAAAACAACTAACATCTTTTCAGATCTTTCTCATAAATAACAGCTTTAAAAATGATCAAAATTTATTGAATTTGGATTATTCATTTAAAGTAGAAGGAATCTCCAATGAATTTATCAAAATGCAAAATAATAAACCTTCCTAAGATAACAGATAGAAAAGGTAACCTTACATTCATCGAGGAGAATAGGCACATACCATTTGAAATTAAAAGAGTATATTATCTCTACGATGTCCCTGGTGGTGAAACAAGAGGGGGACATGCCCACAAGCGCCTCCAACAATTTATAATTGCCGCGAGTGGTAGTTTTGACGTTATTTTTGATGATGGATTTGAAAGAAAAAGGTTTCATCTGAATAGATCCTACTATGGTTTGTATGTGGCACCTATGATATGGCGTGAACTGAATAATTTCTCTTCAGGTTCTGTTTGTCTAGTCCTGGCATCCGATTTTTACGACGAAGATGATTATATAAGAGATTATGAAACTTTTAAAAAAATGGCTAAGGGAAATGAGAAGAAGTTTTAAAGTCCTAATAACGGGTGTAGGCAGTACCACAGCTCTTTCTGTTATAAAAGGGTTGAAAAAGCAAGATGTATTTAATGTATTCATAGTTGGTACAGACATTAATGAGGAAAAAAATATAGCGGGATCGAAATTCTGTGACAAATTCTTCAAAGTTCCTCTTGCTATTAATGAAGAAAACTATATAGCTACACTTGCCGATATAATCAATTCGGAATCTATTGACTTACTTATCCCAATTGTTGATATTGAACTTGAGGTCATTGCTCGAAACAGAGATGTCATCGAGAAATCGACTTACTTATTATTGTCCTCCTATGATACTGTTATGATATGCAATGACAAGTTTAGAACATATGATTTTTTTAATAAGCAGGGAATACCCACTCTAAAAACTATTTTAGCTGATGATTTTAGCAAAATTAAAAATCTTCTTGTTCATTCAGGCATGGATTTCCCTTTAATAGCAAAACCCAGAAAAGGAGTGAGTAGCCGAGATATATACGAAATTCAGAACGAAGAAGAACTTTTTCTCATAAAGAAAGTAAAAGATCCCCTGCTTCAAGAGAAAGGGAGAGGGCAGGAATATACGATAGATGTCTTCTGTGATGGGGAAAATTCGATTTCTGCTGTACCAAGAAAAAGAATAGAAACAAGAGCAGGTATATCTTATAAAGGGCAAACTGAGAAAGATGAGAAACTTATAAGTCCTGCAAAGAAAATAGCAGAGAGACTAAATATCAAGGGACCCGCAAATATTCAGTGCTTTAAAAATGGTGACGAAGTAAGATTTTTTGAGATCAACCCAAGATTTTCCGGCAGTCTACCTTTAACAATAGCTGCAGGAGTGAACACTCCACTATTCGCGCTAAAAATGGCAGCGGGAGAAAAGTTAGAACCTGTAAAGGATTTTAAAATCGTAAAAATGTGCCGATATTGGAAAGAGGTGTTTTATGATGGAGATTGAAAAATTAAAAGTTTTAGTTACCGGTGGTGCCGGATTTATCGGTTCTCATATTGTAGAGAGGTTAGTCAAAAAGGGCGCAGAAGTTATTGTCTATGATAATTTTAGTACTGGTTCTATAGAAAATATTAAACACTTAGAGAAGGATATTGAAGTAATTAGAGCCGATATTTTAGATTACGATAAGCTCTTAGACGTTTGTAGAGGTGTGAACGTCATCTCGCATCAAGCAGCTCAATTAGAGATAACTAAATGCATCGATAATCCTATCGAAGATTTAAAAATTAATGCCGAGGGTAGTTTGAATGTTTTTAACGCCGCTATAAAAAATGGTGTTAAAAAAGTAATTTATGCTTCTTCTGCATGTGTTTATGGTCAAGCTCAATATATTCCTCAAGATGAAAACCACCCCACTAATCCTAACTGGCAATATGGGATTAGTAAGCTTGCAGTAGAAAAATATGCTGATATTTATAATAAGTACTATGGAATACCTACGATTGGTTTGAGATATTCAATTGTCTATGGACCCAAGGAATGGTATGGAAGAGTGCTAACAGTATTTCTAAAAAGGGCTATGGAAGGACAATTGCCAGTAGTGTGGGGTGGAGATCAAATAAGAGATTTCATCTATATAAGTGATGTTGTCTCTTTGCATAGTTTATGTATTGAAAGTGACATCGTCTACAATGATATTTTTAACGTTTCCACAGGTATCGGAACCAGTATTAAACAATTGGCAAGATTAATTATTGAGATCTTTGACTTAGATGGAGAACCTATATATGAAGACGTAAAAGAAGGTGAGGGGTCGGAATTGCTGGAAGGTAGGAAAAGGTTACCTATGGAGCTAAAAAAGATGGTCTTAGATAATAGAAAGGCAAAGAAAAACTTGGGATGGGAACCTAGAGTGAGACTGAGAGAGGGTCTAATAAAAGAATTCGAATGGTTAAAGTCTAATAAACATAGATGGAAGAAAATGAGTTATTAAGGTGAGGAGTATGAATCGAAAGAAGGAGATAATTGAAAAAGTAGCAAAGTGGTATGATTCACAAGGTGGTTTCAAAAAGGATTGGGGTAATTTCCACAAAAAATTAGTCTATTATAGGTATCTCACAGCAAGCAAATTTTTTAAAGGAAATACTGTTCTTGAAATGGGAATAGCTGACGGTGAAATGACAGAGTATCTTTTTAAACATTTTGACAAAGTTGTGGGATTAGAAGGAAGTGAACATTTTATAGAAGAAGTAAAGCACAGATTTCCTGAATATTTTAAATCGGGACGTTTAGAACTGATTCATTCGTTGTTTGAAGAGTATAAATCTGAGGCCAAGTTTGATACGATCTTAGCAGGCCATATATTAGAACACATGGAAAATCCAATAGAAATTCTCACAAGGATAAAAGATTGGTTAGTAGATGATGGTATAATTATTATACTTGTTCCAAATGCAAATTCTCTCCATAGGCAAGCCGGCGTAAAAATGGGGTTATTAAAAAAGGTGGATGAACGGAATGATTTAGATAGAAAATTAGGTCATAGGAGAGTTTACTCTTCAGAAACTTTAAAGAGAGATATAAAATCTGCTGGTCTAAAAATCAAAGAAATGGGAGGAGTATTTTTGAAGCCACTTACTAATGCTCAAATAGAAAGGTGGTTTACTAAAGAAATGATGGATGCTTTTTATGAACTTGGTAAGGAATATCCTGAGATAGCAGCAGAAATATATGCAGTGTGTGAAAAATGAAGTGGACTATATTTTTTGATCTTGATGGAACGCTAATCGATACCTCAGAAAGGCATTACAGAGTACATACAGATATTTTGGACTTTTATGGAATGCCAAATACACTTACAAAGGAAGAATTTTGGAAGCTTAAAAAAACTGGTAAGAAAACAGTAGAAATCCTCCCTGAGACCTCTAAAGAGTTTATTCAGCAATTTTTAAATGAATGGCTAAAAAAGATAGAAAATAGGGAATACTTAAGATTCGATAAACTCTTACCAAAATGCTCGGGTATCTTATCGATATTAAAAAATAAAGTTGATCTAGTACTCACAACACTACGAAATAATAAAAAAAATCTTTTCTGGGAGCTCAACAATTTTGGATTGACTAACTACTTTAAGGAAATATTGGTAGATTCGCCATTGAAAGTGAAAAATAAGATGCCACTGATTAAGGAGTACATCGAGAGAAATTCAAAAAGCGATAATTTCATCATTGTAGGGGACTCTGAAGTAGACGTATCTTCAGGAAAGGAACTTGGAATGTTAACAGTTGCAGCTACTTATGGAATAAGGTCAAAAGAGTTCTTAATGAAGTTGAAACCTGATTTTTGCTTAGATAAACTTTTTGAGTTCCCTGAAATTTTAAAAGGAATTGGTGATGACTCATGATACCTTTCATTGATTTAAAAACCGAATATGCGGAAATAAGCGAAGAAATAACGGAAACAGTTCAAAGGGTTCTAAAAAGTGGATGGTTTATCTTAGGAGAAGAAGTGAAAAGATTTGAGGAAGATTTCTCGAAATATATTGGAACAAAATACTCTGTTGGCGTAAATTCGGGTTCTGACGCTCTTTTTCTTGCACTTAAAGTCCTTGGAATTGGAAAGGGTGATGAGGTAATAACAGTTTCCCATACTTTTATATCAACGGTGGATGCAATTATGAGAAATGGAGCAAGACCGGTTTTTGTTGATATTGAGCCTGATACATATTGCATTGATGTTTCTAAAATAGAGAAAAAAATAACGAATAAAACAAAAGCAATTTTACCTGTGCATTTGTATGGTCATCCAGCAGATATGGAACCAATTATGAAGCTTGCTGAGAAATATAATTTATTTGTAATAGAAGACGCTTGTCAGGCACATGGTGCAGAATATAAAGGTAAAAAAGTAGGTAGCATTGGTGATCTAGGTTGTTTCAGTTTCTATGCGGTGAAAAATCTTGGGGCTTATGGGGACGGTGGGATAGTTGTTACAAATGATAAAGAGTTAGCTGAAAAGCTTAAAAAGTTCAGAAATTATGGATCATCTCAAAAATATCATCAAGATTTTATAGGTATTAACAGCAGATTGGATGAAATTCAGGCAGCAATATTGAGAGTGAAACTGAAATATCTTGAAGAGTGGAACAAAAAGAGAAGAATAGTTGCAAATACCTACAATAACCAGTTAAAAAATACAGGCATAATCTTACCTATTGAAAGGAATTTTGCTAAGCATGTTTATCATTTATATGTGATAAGATGCAAAAATAGAGACATGCTTCAACAATACCTCCAGAAAAACGGAATACAAACACAAATTCATTATCCCATTCCTGTTCATAGACAGAAAGCTTATTTAAGATTAGGACATGATTCATGCTTAACGATCACTGAGAATGTATGTAATGAGATTCTTTCATTACCTATGCATCCCTGGATAAGCGAGGAGGAAATATCACAGATAGTAGAGGTAATTAAAAAATGCCATTAATTAGCGTTATAATGCTAACTTACAATCATGAAAAATATATTTCTGAAGCAATTGAAAGCATACTAAACCAGAGTTTTAAAGATTTTGAACTGATTGTTCTTGATGATGGTTCTACTGATAATACAGGGAATATTATTAAAAAGTACTTGTCAGATTCTAGAGTTAAGTATATTTATCAAGAAAACATAGGAAATAAAGGATTTGGAATAGATAAAGTTATAAATAAAGCTATTGAATTGACTAATGGCAAATTCATATGTTTTGCCCCGGGTGACGATGTTTCTATACCCAATAGACTCGAACTTCAAATAAATAAGTTTCGGTTAGATCCCAGCATTGATATTGTATTTTCTGATATGTGGATTATTGATGAAAAAAGTCAGGTTATAGCTCAAAAATATCTCCCTGAATTTAGCTTTACTTCAAACAGCTTTTTAAGATTACTTTTTAAAATAAACTTAGTAACCGCTCCTACTGTAATGATGAAACGGAAGTGTATTGAAAAAGTTGGTTTATTTGAGCAGGGTCTTGTTTCGGACTATCATTATTGGTTAAAATCAGCTAAAGTTTTGAATTTTAAATTTATTAAAACACCTCTTGTTAAGTATCGTATACATCAGAAATCACTTTCCCGTGCTCCTGAAAATCGTGATTTCCTAGTTTCAGAAACCATTAGAATACTAAAACTTATGAGAAAATATTATACAATTTGCGATTTATATCCGGAAATCAGATATTGTAAAGATAAAAACAGAGCATTATCAAATGCTTATCTTGATTTTGGTAATATATTGCTCACTGGTAATTTCCCTATACCAGATTTAGCAATAAAAGAGTTTACAAAATCACTAAAACATCATCCAAATTTGGCGGCTTTAAATAATTTAGGAATTGCTATGATTCTTGATGGTAAAATTAAAGGAGGTATAACTTTTTTAAATAAGGCTTTGAAGCAATTCGGTTCAAATGATAAATTATTGTCCAA
>QNBN01000154.1 GCA_003645695.1 Spirochaetota bacterium
AGTAGTTCCTTTAGCAAATGCAGTACCCTGAATCTCTTGTTCTGTAGCCAAATATGCATACTTAAGCCTTCCAAATTCATCAAAATAAACAGTAGTTCCTTTAGCAAATGCAGTACCCTGAATTACTTCCCTTTCATCCAATATTTCTGAACTTGTTTTTTTGATAGAGAGGGTGAGGATGGTTAATACTATAATAATTACAGACATTAATTTTCTCTTTGTAACTCTTGGTAGAAGTAGGTAGTTTTTGTGAAATTTTAAATTAACCTTATGGTTTAAGAAGAACATTCTTTTATTCATTTATGTATTGTTTGAAGACGTAATTCCTATCTTTGATATTAAAGATTTATTAAATAAGAATATTAGAGATGAACTACGCAATTTCCTCCCTTTGCTTTTGCTTTATATAAAGCCTTGTCGACTTTTTTAAAAAAATCATTTGGGAATATATTTTTTTCTATGTCTTCGTCAGTTAAAGTAGTTGTACCAATACTCACTGTTACTTTCAATCTTTTATTTTCATAATTAATAACTATCTCATTGGCTATTTTTTGTCTAATTCTTTCAGCTAAAATATCAACTGCTTTTTGGTTGCTTTCTGGTGCTATAACAACGAATTCATCTCCTCCATAACGAGCTGGAATATCTGATTTTCTTAAATTACTCTTAAACATCTCGGAGATTCTTTTTAAAATAATATTTCCAGCTTGGTGCCCATAGTTATCATTGAATAATTTAAAATGGTCTATATCTAACAGAAGCAATGAAAGAGGTTTTCGATATCTTTTGGCTCTACTTAATTCTGTCTTTAAAATTCTATAAAAATGGGAATGAGTGTAAAGTTGAGTCAGTTCATCAGTTATAGCCATCATCTGCTGTTTCAGGAGTTCTTTTGTCATATTGTTGAAAGATTCTGCTAATTTGCCTATTTCATCTTTTGATTTAATATCTATTCTATGTTTTAGATTGCCTCTTGCGACAATTTTTGTTCCTACAAGTAATTTTTTTAAAGGATTTGATATCTTATGAGCTAGAGATAACCCTATTGCAAAAGCCAATAGAATGCTAAAACATAGAAGGTATAATGATTGCTTTTTCATATTTATTACTTCTGAGAGTGCTTCTTTGGCAGTTTGTTGGATTATTAAACTGCCTTTAATGTCATTATTTAATGGTATATAGGTGTAAAATAGGTCACTTTCGTATTTAGAAAATAGAAATCTAAGCAGAGATATATCTGTTAATCTTCTTGATTTGTCATAGGGTACTATTTTTCCATTTTTAACAGTAAAACGCCCACTTCCAGCTTGATTTTCTAAAGCCATCTTTACTACAGGATTATCAGAAAGATTTTTGCCTTCAGTTACCTTTGTTCTGTCGGTGTGGTAGATTAAATTCCCTTTTTTGTCGGTAATAAAGACAATTCCTGTTTTACCTATTTTTACTTGATCCAGCGTAGACCAGATATTGAATAAGTTTACAGTCATCACAAGCACCCCTATTCTTTTACCAAAATTGTCATAGTCTATGATGGGGGAGGCGATGGTAATTTGAGGCAAACCAGACCGGGTAAAATGGACATCTGATATATAAGTATTTTTTATAGTTTTTTTGAAGATTTTTTCATTTGATCTATCTCTGAGTGCAAAGTCAGGTTTCTGGGATACAATTTCAATCCCTTCTTTATTTAATACTACGGCTGAATCAAAAATTTCATTTTCTGCAGTTGCTTCGGATATAATTTTATTTATATCAAATAAGTCTAACTCCTTGAAACCAGGCATCATAGTTATTGTTTCTACTGAATTTTTAGCTTTCTGCAAAAAGTTGTTTAGTTTATTTTGTAAATTTTTAGCTTTAGCAAGATTCTTTTCAAGAATAACCTCTTGTAAAAATTTCTGACTTCGGTAAATTAGAGTAATTCCCGTTGTTAAGGTGATAATTGTTACCAGTAAGGTAAAAATGAGGATTAATTTAAAATGTAGACTATAAAAAAAGGGAATTTTTTTATTATTAGTTTCATTAGGAAAATCGTTACTTATCATTTTTAGATTACTCTCAGGTTAAAATCTTAATTTATCTTGCTTTTGAAAGAAGAATATTTATTCCAGAACCACATTATTTTAAATCTACACCTTTATTTAGTATATCATAAATAAGCAAATTTGAAAGTTATTTTTTAAAGTAACTCCTTTGTTTTACGGTTTCATGATTAATTTCTAAGGAATCAAGAAAAGAAGTTTACTTAAGAGAACCTAAGAAGGCAAGTCGTACCCTAACATAGTAATCATGGAAGACAGATAATTAGCTAAAACTTCTTTTGCCCTTTTTTCGTCATTGTAAATTTCTATAAGGACATCTTTATATCTTAGGTTAAGTCTTTGCCATATATTATCTATAAATTCAGGATCTTCATTTAACTTATACAAATCTCCTTTATCTATTTTATCTATTAAGTCTTTTAAATAGTTTTTTTCTTTTATGGCGTTTACTAAACTCAATGACAAATAAGAGATGATCTCTACTGCAATTATCAACCAAAGCCAGGATGAATAGAAACCTTTTTCAAACTCAGAGAGGACGTATAACATAAAGACTATAGGTATAGTTGTAGCTAATAATATTAATAAAATCCGCAGTAATCTACTCATTCTTTTATCCTTTTCGAATCCCATAAGCTCCTGATGGCTGAAGTAGATATTGTCTTGTAAGTCCGATTTCAAAATTGTAGAACTTTTCTTATAGGATGGGACATTTTTTCTCATCCATCTATCTAAAAGGTCATAAGCACTTAATCTCCATTTTAATAAAATCCACCCACTTAAAGTTATAATACCGAAAGATAGATACATAATTACTTCGGTTGTAACCTCAATAATTTTTAGAGACGTTAGACCTATACCAATGAGGCAAAAGACAGAAATTAGAGGTATTATAAAATAATTCCATAATTTAGATATAGTGATTTCTTTAAAAATCAATAATGGCTGGGAATGGGCAAGGATTGGCACAAGAATATAAGATAGTGGAGGACAAATATAAAGAATAGAGAGCAAAAATAGTATTTTGCTTGCAAGCGAAGAGAAAAGGACCCCCCACATTATAAGGCCTATTCCAAGAAATGCTATTAGGCCTATCGAAAATATTATCTGTGTTTTTATTGCTGAGATTTTAGTAAAATCTCCTTCAGGTACAATTTCATCCCGTAGTGGCTCTAAAAATTTTAGTCCCAAGCGTGATCCTATAACTCCAATGCCGTAGAGAATGGTAACTGTTAGAAGTGGCACGAAGGCAATGAACGGACTTATCCAGAAAGGGACTACTTCCAATGTTGCTAAAACAAATAATATAGGAATGACAATTAAGGTAGTTACTAATATGGCATTAAGATGTATTCTTTCCTTTCCCCAGATAGTTTTAAAAGGGATGTGGCCTAAATTCCAACCTTTACTACTGATAGCCAATTTAATTTTGCCTTTTAGTCCTCTAATAAATCCAAGGGCGTAGGTAGGGATTGCAGCTGTATATAAAAGGAAGTTTTTACCAACTAGATTGATATATACTCGCAATGATTTCCAGAAACCGTAGCGCTCAATAAGATATGCTATACTCATTGAAGCGATAGATTGGTTGAACATAAGTCCCAGAATTGTAAAGATGTACGGAAAAGGCATACTCATAAAGGCATTGACACCCCAACAAACCATTAACCACAAATACAAGAAGTTTATTAATAATACAAATGGTATATGGTAATAGAATGAGAACCCAAACATTAACATAATCTTTTGTGCATAATGAAGTTGTTTAGACTGTAATAAACAAGGAGTAATTCTTCCTAATGCTATCTCTGATGCACCTGTAGCCCATTTAATAAAAGGGACTAAAGCAGTATAAAAGGATGTTTCTCTACCCTTTCCAAACATCAGATATTCTTTGTGAGTTGTTCTGAATCCTTTTAACCACATTGCTATAGCAAGCATAATGTCTTCAGAGACATAATCCTGCGGAATTCCACCAGAGGAAGATATGACATCTGTTTTTATTATGGCGCTATGCCCATAGAAACCACAGGCTCCAAAAAGGTTCAGCACTCTTTGTGTAATTGAAGTAAAAGTTTCATCATTAAAGCTTATCGTTTGAGAGACCCATGAAAAATTCTTGGGATAGATATATTCTGAGAATATTACTTCTGCTAATGCAGGGTCATTGTTAAATTCAGACAAAGCCATAGGAATCTTAACAGCATCTTCGATTCTAACTGCAGCATTAGCGTCAAAAAATAACACTAATTCTCCTCTTATGAAGGGAAATATTTGACTAAGTCCAGTTGGTTTTCCGACTTTTGGAGGTGTTGTTTGAGGTGTATGCTGAAAAAGTTCTATCTTTTCTGTTTTTGGATTATAATGATGTAGGCCTCCGTCCGTTCCTTTTTTAAATTTAAAGCGGTCTTGACCCTCACCGGATACATAGTCTTCTCCAACACTATCCCAGTACACCTCTAAATGAGGAAATTCCTTCATCAATTTTCGCAAAGCCACCCTGTCTTCGTCTCTGGTAAAAGGTTTATGATAACCTTCATAATTCAGTAATATTTGGATTTTATCATTGACCATTTTTTCAATATCTTCATCTTTTGCTTTAGGATAACATACTCGAGCATAGAGCATAAAAGCATCTCTTATTTTTGATACCTCGATGATCGTTTTTTCAAGTGGCTGGGTGATAATATTTGCCCATCTTTTTATTTTCTCTTTAAGATGAACTGGCAGATTTTCAGGTAATTTCCTTAATCCGGAGATTTTTCTTAATTTATCTTTTGTGATCCAGGGTTCTAGATCTTTTTCACTTAAGCGATTAACAAACTCATTCCAGTCGGTTGGATAGCGACTAATAAGATGATTTAATCTTGTTTCAGTGGCTCCATGGTCAGAACTATTTAGTTCATCAAATGAATTACTAACTGGTTCGTTAAAAGCGGTTATCATTGCTGTAAGCGTGGGTAAATCAGTCCAAAATTCAACTTTTGGAGTTTCCATCAGCCAGCTATTTATATACAATTGGATACGCTCTTGGGCTTCCGGGTTCGCAGGCTTTTTGTTGAAGTTCGGTGTAGTATTTTTTTGTGAATATAGAAGTCTTTTTTTCTCATCATCGTTTAACTTGTGATATTTATAAAGGTCTTCTATCATTGTGTTCCAGAACTTCTTCCAGATTTTTTCCTTAGAGACCAATGATATTTTAGATTTACAAGGGATCATAACATCTATAAATCTCTCTTTAGATTTTTTAAAATTCTTTTTTATTTGTGCCCAATTGGTTATTTGACCAACTCCTTCACGCTTACCTTCAAAATAAGCAAAGATCGATATAATGACATAGAACAATGAGTAAAAACTCCCCACAACAAAGAGTAATAATAGAAAAGCAATACCTCCTTCAATAAACAACCCCCACCCGTTATTTAAAAAGGTCGATTTAAAAATTACTACTGTAGCCCACTTTGTAATAAAAATATTGAAAGTGCTCCACCCGCATGCTGCCGGCACGAATAGAAGCCAGAATCGCCTCATAGCTCTTTTAGCAGTTATTTGATGTTCAAAGGTGTGTTCGGTAAATTTAAAACCACCTAAGGTCAATTTAAGTAAAAGTGCAGCAGCTGATATTCCTGTGCCAAGAAGGATACTAACTTGGAGAAATACATTCATTTTGGATATTGAGATTTTAATTATAGGGGATAAAATTTTGACCAAAAAGGAAGATATTGTGTTAAGTTGGGGAGTTAATGGTAGAGATTTAAGTCCCATTAGAATGCCTGCGGCAAAGACCGCTATAAATAACGGAATTAATGGAGCCCAGAGGCGGCTTAAATTAATGATAAATTGCAAAAGACCTTGTTTATCTGAATAGGTCTTAAGCCATGTGTAGTTTTTATAATTTTTTATATTTTTGATATGTGTTTTGTTGTTGGCTAGATAATTCAATTTTTGCTCTTTTGTTTGTCCTGTGAGTTTGCTAAAGGCTTGTAAGAATCCTTTTTTCTTATCTTTAAAGAGGTCTTCTACGTCTTCATATGTGAATATAGATTCTTTTGTTAACTGAAGCTCTTTTGTGTACCCTGGTCTTAGGGCTTCGAGTAATGCCCATGTGTCATTTTGTATTTCCTTTAGTATTGTATCTTTTTGACCGCTTATCAACATCTTGAGAGATTTATCAAATAAAAAGTATCTAAAACTTGGACAGGTAGCTTTAAATTCAATGGATTCGTCAAATACTAATCTAAAGAGAACAATTGTTAAGATATTATCTTTATTAGAAAAATTAGGTCCTTCCACCATATGGTTTTTTTCGAATAATACCGCATTTGTCCACTTAAAACGATGGCCAAATTTATTTGACCAATCCTCAAATTCTTTAATTTCTTGTGCATAAAGATTTTTTAGATTAATTTCCTCTCTTCCTAAACGCATGTAGATTCTTGCCAATAGATTGTTTATGCCGGCTGTATAATTAGAAGGATTTGCTCCCAAATATCTCAAGCGGTCCTCTATCAACGGCTTATAGATTTTATCTGCTATCTCCTTGAGTTTAACCGGTGGTTGATTATTTTTATAGACACGGATACATTCAACCTTTAATTCATTAATCAAGTCTTTTGAAATAATGGGACAGAAATAAGTTAATTGTTTTTCTAAATCTTCTAGTTTTTCTTTTGCAAACGGCAGGATGCCTCCCTCTGGTGAAATTCCTGCTTTTACTCTTTCTTCAGCTTGCTTAATTACTTTTTTGTTAGTAATTATCATCCTTTTGTGATTAATACGACTAATTAGCCAACCTAAAGCAATGAGTCCGATGAAGATTACTGATACTTTTTTCCAGTTTATTATTTCTATTGGCAAAGTGCCACTTCTGATATGTACCTTCTTATATTTTAGTATTCCGTTTCTATCGAAAAA
>QNBN01000155.1 GCA_003645695.1 Spirochaetota bacterium
AAACCCGCTGGATTATAATAAATTGCCTCTATACCTTCCGCTATACCGGTAAATGCCTTCCCTATAGAAAAAGTCCTGGCCCCAAAACCATAATTAAATATCTCTCCAGGGACACCACCATCCGCAACGCTGATTATTATGATAAAAATTAACTTCACCATACTACCCCTACCATCCTTTTCCTTTTGATAGCAACTTTGCCACCTGAATACACCTTCAAATAGGCAACATAAACCCCAGTAGCAACTTTCAAACCTTTATCATTTTTTCCATCCCATGTAACAATATTCATCTGTCCAACCAGAGCTCCATTATGACCCCTTTCAAACCTCTTTGAAACAACTTTGTTCCCCCAAATATCATATATCTCTAAAACCACCCTATCAACCATTAAAGTGTCAGGAATACGATAAAGAAAAATTGTATAAGGCCTTGATACACTGCCAAAAGGATTAGGATAATTAACAAGAGGAATTTTATTTAAATCTATCTTTTGAGGATAAATTATCTCTACACTTTTTTTATCAGAAACTAAATTATCCCCAAGAGTCCATGCCTGTAAAGTATCAATTGTATCATTACTTTCTGGAATAGGAGCTTGATAATAACTTATAGCTTCGCCTCTTTCGTTTGTTGCAACTGTTTCAGGATCAAAAAAACCAAAATTTGATTTAAATATTACACTTCTACCAGGTAAAGCTTGATTATTTACATCATAAACTTTGGCTGTAACTTTTATTTTCTCATACGGAACAATTTTATCTTTTTCAATTTCAAGTGAAAGGTATCCAGCTTTGGGCTCTACTTTTACTATACTTTTAACTTGCTTTAAACTTTCAGACAAAATAGGATCGGTCAAATCCTCTAACCAGACAAGTTTATCACCGGTAACATCTATTCTCATTTGAATTACTGCCCCTGTATCACCTGCTGAATTAATCTCAAAAACATCAGAAAAATACGAGGAAGAATCCGCATCTATGAAAAGTTTAAATTTATGACCTATTAATTCAAATGCTGTATAGGTTACATTCCAGTATTTATCAGTTACTCTTAACTGCACTTCAAAAGGCACACCCTGTATCTGAACTTGAGGAGTACCTAACTTACCCTTTGAAATCTCCCCAGGGTTAGGAAACTCACCAGGTAAAAGAAACATAACCTTTTCAGGAGGCCCCGGCTCCATTAAAAAAGACGAAGTATCCTGAATATAAGACCTCTTTAATGAGTATCCCCAGTACCTTGTAGAATCATAGGGATTAGAAAGATCATTTGCTCTATAAAACACCCCCCATCCTTCTACAAAAGGAGGATAGGTTGAAGAGAAAACCCCAAGAGATAAATAATCTGCATAAGGACAATCTGTGGATAAAAGTATGGTGTCACTCATCACACTGTCAAACAAAACAGGATTAAACCATCTATCAACTGGATAAACTCTAAAGAATACAGTATCTCCAGCAGTATCCACAGGAGTAGAAATAGAAATTTTTCCTCCATTTTTACCCCTTATCAAACTATCCCACTGAGATAAAATAACTAAATTTTCATAAGCACCGGGATAAATTATCAAAGAATCATATGCTTTTGGTCCAGGAACTGTTTGATGTACATAAGTTATGTAAGCATAAGCGGGATAAGATGAAACATAAACCTTTACATCCCCACTCCAAGAACCATCAACTATTCTTATAGTTGAAGAATCCCCTGGAGCAGTAAAATTGGATGTAACAATAATATTTTCAGATTTCAGGGTATCACCATTAATAACTATAACCAGATTAGCCAATCCATCAGGAGCACCTGAAATATTGACTTGAAATAAAGTTCCAACACTTGTTTCATCTACATTAACCTCCAAGACATCTGATACAAAAAAAAATATTAAAAAAATTTTTAATAACATAACTCATTCCTTTAGTTTTAACAGATACTGGGGGAGGAGGATTCGAACCTCCACCTCCTGGTCCAGAGCCAGGCATCCTGCCCATTAGACCATCCCCCAAATATACCCTTTTAAAATTGGCCCCAGGGGGAATCGAACCCCCACCCCCACCTTGAAAGAGTGGTATCCTAGCCGTTAGACGATGGGGCCAACTATAAACTGTATATTAAGTTAATCTCTTCTACTCTCTTTTTCAATTCATTCTTCCCTTTATCCAAATCACTGACCTTCATCTCCACCTTTTTCTTCAACAGTTCTAACTTATCAGACAAAAATTTACCCCATATGTTCAATACCTCACCCTCTTTCTCCCTTAAATAATTCTCATATTCAGAAATTATCCACCTTATAAAATTCAAATGCCCTTTAACAGGACCTAAAAAAGTTCTCTTAGGTAAAAATTTGCTTGCAACTAACCCACCTAATATGACACTTTTCAAATCTTTAACATCTTTCTTATTTAAAAAATTATCTTCAAAAACCTTTACGCTTCTCTCCCTCAAATCTACTATTTCTTCCTCGCTAATATTATCCAACCTCTTCCTTAAAACCTCTATTTTATCTTTTAAAAACTCAATAAAATCTTCCTTTATGTAAGCATTAACATCCCAATTTAACCAATCTCTCTTAATGTCTGCTTCGCTAAATCTGGAAATAGATTCAAACTTCTTTTGTAAATATTCACCAAGTTTTATAAAAATTTTATCTCTGTTATCAAAAAATGACCTCAAAAATACCTCCTTCCAATCATATAATTCGGCTATTTTCTTAGTATGACTTTTAATCTTTTCCTTAAAAACAACTTCTATATATTCAAGCGTCTTTTTCCTGATTTCATCAAATTTATCCAAGTTATCCTTATATAACTCAGACAATATTTCCTTAAGTTTATAATGTTTAAGACCCAAAACTTTTTCTTCCCTTAATTGTGTAGTAAGGGAATGCATCAATAAAGAAAAACCATCATAATCTTCATTCTGAACAGCATTAACAAAATATATTGAATGCCAGTCAATTTCCTCTTTAACTTTTTCTTTTAAAATATCTAATTTTCCACTTCTTCTTATATCTAATTTCAAATTCAAAATCAAATAAGTCCTTTGAACATAATCTTTTTTCAAATTATGCAAAAACTCTCTGTCTTCATTTTTTATTATAGGAGCATACCCAGCATAATCCACAACATACAATATTAAAGAAGAATCTTTCATTAATTCCTCTAAAAAACTTTTATCCATTTGCTTTATACCTAAGGTATCGTAAATAACAACATCAAATTTTAAAGGATACATAAATTGCACTAACTTGGCACCGGTCAAACCTTCCTTCAAATACTTAAAACCTTCCTCCTTTGATACCTCCCTTACCTCACCATTTTGCATAATAACCTTAACCAATTCGGATATTTTGGGTGAATTATCAACCTCTACACATATACGAGAACCTTCACCTTCTGCTATACCTTCAGGCAAAACTACATCCCCTATAAAGAAACTATTTATAAAAGTGGATTTCCCCACCCCACTCCTCCCTATAACCACAACCTTAAAAATGAGCTTTTCAACCTCCTCCTTCAAAATTTTCAACTCACTAACTATCGGCTCCACCAGAGTTTTTAAATCCCTAATATAAGAAACTATCTGCTCCCTATCCTTACTATCTATTCCGCTATATTCCAAAGTGTCTAAAACATACTTTGCATTATCCTTTAATAGAGAAAGTAATTTCTGATAATTGTTTATAAAATTATCACATACAGCGATAATTTTATCCCTCATATCGCAACCTCCATTTTTTACAAAAAGGGAAAGGGAATAAACCCCCTCCCTAATTTAAAATACCTTATTTATTAAACACCAATACTTTAAATATTGATTTTTCACCCGCCACATTTAATTTCACAAAATAAATACCTGTCCTTAATCCTACAATTTTTTCTTGATACTCCGCTCCTGAAACGACATTTTTAACTTTTTTATAAACTAATCTACCGGTCAGGTCAAAAACTTTCAATTTCAAAAGCCCAGTTTTCTTTGGAACAAATTTTAATACAAATCCACCATTAATAAGAGACAATTTAGTTTTTTTGTAATATTTTATAGAACCTTTCTCAGAAATACCAGTAACACCATCTCCGACGACAACCAATGCAATAGGTTGGGGAGCTTGCATTATATTGGCTCCGACAACTTTTATTTTCCATAAGCCACTTGCAGGGGAAGTTATATATACAACCTCCTCAACATTCACATTATCAGGAGAACCTCCTGGAACAGACACACCATTGGAAAAATTATTACCATAATAGATATCCGAGGAAGGACTTTCCACCACCAAATCCACATCATTAACTAAGTTATTTCCAGGATAATCTGACCAGCATAAAACAACTTTAATGAATGAAGCACCACTTAGATTTAATATAATTTCAAAGGTATCACCTGAAGATACTTCCACTCTATCCCAAAATAGGAGTTTTTCTGGATCTCCAGAAAATTCCAGTGCGTCATCTAAACATACTCTACCCCAACCTTCGTCGTTATTAGGAATAGGGGGGGTTCCTGCCATATCTCTTGCAGAAGCTATTAAAGTCGCTTTTATCAAAGCACCTGTAGGAATATGGGATTTATAAGTCAGATAATATTGTTTAACCAAAGCTGCACTCCCTGCCATCAAAGGTGTAGCCATTGAAGTTCCCTGCATATCCATAAAATTACAGGTTTGAGTTATACAATCCGTGTTATTATCTACAGAGGTTACATAGCTCCCAGGAGCACAAACTGTTGGTTTATATCTCCCATCGTAAGTAGGACCCCTTGAAGAAAAGCTAGCTATATTCTCTTGATTAGGATAGTTTTGTGTAGCTCCAACTGAAACCACATTTTTAGCAGTCGCCGGAGCACCGACGGTCGAAGAACCAGGGCCGCTATTACCATTGGCAAATACAACCAATAAACTATCATAATCCCACATCAATTGGTCAACTTGCTGACAATAAGCATTATATGTATTATTTTGCTCTCCCCAGGAATTTGAAAATATAGTAGCATTCCAGGTGTTAAAAGAATTTAAAAATGCTGTATATAAATCACTTGGAATTGTTAAAGTTCCAAACCAACAAGTATTTTCATCGCTTACATCCTGCATGACAAGTTTTGCAGCATAAGCTTGCCCATTATATTGAGAATTAGTCCCTGTAACATCATATCCTGCTATTGAGCCTGAAACATGCGAACCATGCCCGTCATCACACTCATCACAAGGACGACCATTGAAATCTTGATAACCAATAAATTTTCCATTTCTCAAAGCACAATGAGCAGTATCTGCCCCTGTATCCATTACATTTATAACTATGCCTTCACCATGTAAACCATTGTTCCATACTTTCCAATCATTTTGAATATTTGTCTGAAGTATCCAGGTTGCGGTTTCATTCAAAACAAAAACTGGTTTCTTCTCTTCAACCCACCAAACTTCAGGAATTTTTGCTATTTCATTAACCATATCAGGTGTAACTTCAACAACTACTATTTTCATAAAACTAAGATTATCAATAACTTCTTTAATATTACATCCCAATGATTTTAATTTTGCAACTAACAAATTGATATCTATATCTTTCCAGCCAATTACATTTAAGTAAATTTTACCACCTGGAAGATATTTTCTCCACCATGCATTTTCAGGTTTGCCTATAAGAGGTGATATTTTATAAGAAGGGTGATAAATACCAACCCATTCAACAAAAGGTAAATCTTTCAAAATTTTCACCTTTTGGGGATCTAATCTGATAACAACATTATTATAATAAAGATAATCAAGGATTTTGGCACCTAATTTGGTAAGTTTGAGTTTATACTCAGATTTAAAAGGAGATTTAAATTTCACTATATAATACCCATAATCCCAGTTTGCTTCCAATTTAACACGGGGAATTTTAACCTTAGTTATATCAAAAGAGTGTCCGCTCCTTGTCTTCACTATATCCCAAGGTTTTGCTGATATAAATCCAATGCATATAAACAATAATAAAAATCTTTTCATCCCTAACCACCTCCCTCATTTCACAATCCAAATCTTGAACACTCTATTAGTTTTATTCTCTTTCACAAAATATATGCCAGAATTTTTAAGTTTTAAAATTTTAATGCCATTAAGTTGAAATTTACAAATCTTTTTACCAGTAATGTCAAAAATTGTTATACATTTGTTTTTCCCTTTCAAAATTAATTTTTCTCCTCTGATATTTATCTTAAAACTGTTATCAACATCCCTATAATCCGCAATATGAGATGTGAACACTATTTTCTTCCATCCTCCCCAATCTGGGTCCTGGGTTACCGAATTATAACCCCTGACTCTGTAAACATATTCACCACCAGATTTCCCCGGGATTGTATAGGAATAAGAGGTAATACCATGAGCTATAATGGTATCATTCCATTCAGAAACAGGATAAATATCATCAACATAAAAACCAGAACCCAGGTAATATGAATCTGTATTATATCTAAAACGGAAATAAACTGACTTACCTACCCAATTTTCAAGAGAATATGCTTTTCTAATCCAACCTGACGAATTTCCAGAAAAACGAGCATAATCATTTTCATTATTTGCAAGAACAAACCATTCTCTGCCATTCTCTGAAATTTCAGCAACTGCCGCATCGTAATTTTCTTCTATATTATACCAAACCCAAAAAATGAAACTATCACCCGGTTGGACTTCATAAGGATATTTTGTTTTCATATAAAAAACTGAATTATTTGAATTGTTAGCTTTATAGGAATAATTTCCTGAATGAGAATTACCAGAACTTCTAACAAAACCATTTAATTCCCATAAATTATTTAATTCTTCTGCATCATCATTATGAACAACAGGATTCGTTAATTCAAGTATCTCAAAAGAATCTGGAAATGCACGCTGGTCTTTTAAAGTCCAGCTGATTGTAAAAGGTTGATTAGGCGGAACATAATCAGG
>QNBN01000156.1 GCA_003645695.1 Spirochaetota bacterium
AGAAATAACCGAAGATATTTTAAGATCAAACTTTATATGCCGAATAGCATTAGCGGATAATAATCTACCCTATGTTATACCGATGGACTATGGATTCTATGAAAATAAAATCTACCTTCATACTGCAGGTGTCGAAAAAAGATTGATTATATAAAAAAGAATAACCATGTTTGCTTTGAAATAACTGATTCAATTAAATTAATCAAAAAGAAAGTGGCTTGTGGATTTGATGTAAGTTTTAGATCTGTTATAGGATATGGTAAATGCCACCATATTTCTGTTGACAATACATTCATAGTGTATTATTGTACTGATACACTATAAAAACGGAGAATAAAAATGATAACTATCAATAACCTGTACTTCAAATATACAGGAAACTGGTTATTTAACAATTTAAGATTAGAAATCAAGACTGGTAATATCTACGGTCTTCTTGGAAAAAACGGAGCCGGGAAAACAACACTTTTAAAAATTATAACAGGTCAGCTTTTCCCAAAAGAAGGAAATTGCAAAATATATGACATTGATTCCAGAAAACGGTTACCGGATATTCTATCAAAAATCTATTTTTTACCCGAAGATTTTCATCTTCCTGATCTAACACCGATTAAATATTCAAAGGTATTTTCTCCATTCTACCCTAATTTTAGTAGTGAAGATTTTAAGAAACATTTATCTGATTTTGAAATAGAATCCGGGAAATCCCTTTCTTCAATGTCCTATGGACAAAAAAAGAAGTTTCTAATAGCATTCGGAGCCTCGACAAATTGTGAAATTATTTTACTGGATGAACCAACAAACGGCCTTGATATACCATCAAAGACACAATTCAGGAGATTGATCTCAAGCATTGTAAACAATGAGAGATTGATTATGATCTCCACACATCAGGTTAGAGATATGGAGCAACTTATAGACCCGATTATAATTATCGATAATGGTAAAATCATACTAAACGAAAGCATCGAGAGCATTACATCAAAGATAAGCATGGTTTTAAGCCCTGAAGATATATCAGCACCGGATATTATTTACAAAGAAAAAGTACCAGGAGGATATGCAATTGTATATGAAAAGCCTGGACCAACCCTTAATATTGACATAGAAATTCTTTTCAACACAGTACTTGCAAATAAGGAGAAACTGAAATCCATTTTTAATGGTTCATCCTACGAAATAGGAGCAAAGAAATGAAAATAAACAACTATCTAACCGGCAAAAGAGTAGCCTTACTGGTAAGAAAAGATATTTATATGGAAAAGAAGTTTATAGCAATTATTTCGGTTACTATAACTTTATTAATATTTATTTCTTCCTTTCTTTCAGCCACAAGTAGAAACAATCCAAACTTTCATACCTCATTTTTCACTTTTATTCTATATACAATCGGTATAGCAATAACAAGTAAAATATTCTCCGATATGCACTCATTAAAAAAGAACCATTTCTGGTATATGCTCCCTGCTTCTGATCTGGAAAAAACAATTTCAAAGTTTATTCTATCAGCGGTAATATGGCCGATAGGACTTCTGATTTTGTACTCTGTTATTTCTCTACTTACAGGCTCCATAAACAGAACTATCTTTGGCTACAGCAACAATCCCATTTTACCAATAAGCTATGGTATATGGATAAGAATAGGTAATTACATACTTATACAATCCTTATTTTTCTATGGGGCTGCCCTTTTTAAAAGGCATCAATTAATAAAAATGGGTATATCAATACTTCTTTTTACCCTGTTACTATTTATTATAGCAATGATAATCTTTCGCTCAGTAGTTGGAGAAAATCCCGGGCATTTTAGTTTTCACCAGTTCTATCAATGGGGAAACAGCTATTCACACTCTTTTAACATGAGCATCGATACTGAAAACCTCAGGCGCGTATTAGAAATCATCAAAAGAGCTCTAAAAATATTCTATCTATTCTTAATGGCTCCGATCTTTTGGATTCTCACCTATCTTAAAGTAAGAAAAAATGAGGCTAGCAATGGAGTTTAGAGAACGAAAGTCAATCTATCTTCAAATAGCGGATATAATAATAGAAAGAATTATAAATGGTATCTGGGAAGAGGAACAGCGTATACCTTCGGTGAGAGAAATGGCAACTGAGATGCAGGTTAATCCAAATACAGTAGTTAGAAGCTACAACTACCTGCAATCACTGGGAATTATATACAATAGAAGAGGTATAGGATACTTTATTTCATTTGATGCCAGAAAAAAGGCCCTGGAAATTAAAAGAAAGGAGTTTACAAGGGAAAAACTTCCTGAAATTTTTAAGGAAATGACACTTCTGAAGATACCAATTTATGAGTTTGAGGAACTTTACAAAAGATACATAAGCAAGGATAATATATGATCGTTTTTTCTCATGAGGTAAGATTTACCTTGATCGTTTTTTCAGTTAAGAGAGTTAACTGTATCCATTATGAATAGGTACACCCGGGAGAAACAGAAAAAAGTGTATTATTTCAGAGTGAAGATTCCGGCTCAACGGTCGGAATAACCTTTTCAGATAAATCCTTCCTCTACATTCGGAATAATGTTGTTTCTGAAATATAAAATTACTATTGAGTAAAATGAATAGGCAAGTATAACTTTTATTTTGATTAATATTCTATTTCTCTATTATATTCCATTAAACAAAATTTCAAAATTATAAATGGAAGCGTAAATGCAAATATCAATCATCGGGTTAAATCAATCGGGTAAAACAACGCTTTTCAGAGCTTTATCTGGTAAAGGTAAAACCACAGAAGGTATAGCCATAGTTAAGGTTCCTGATGAAAGAATCGACAGACTATCAGAAATCTTCAATCCTAAAAAAACAACCTATGCCACAATTGAGTTTAAAGACGCTAAGATAGAACTTGATAACAGCGGGGCATTTACATCAAAAACTATTGGTGAAATAAGAAATGCCGATGCATTATGTATTGTGGTTAGGAGTTTTAAAAATGATACAGTCCCTCACCCAAAAGGATCAATTGATCCTCTAAGGGATTTTAAAGAAATCGAAGAAGAACTTATTATAACCGATCTTTTACAGATCGAAAAGAGGCTGAATAGGCTTAACAGGGAAGCCAAGCAGAAGTCTACTGAATACAAAATTCTTGAAAAACTCAAGCGATTCCTTGATGATGAGAGTCCCCTTAACCAGGCTGAAATAACAGATGGGGATAAAAAATTGGTCTCTGGTTTCAAGTTTTTAACATTAAAACCCTTTATTGTGATTATAAACTCAGATGAGAATAATAGTATCGATGACAATCCATTGATCAATTATCTTAAAAATCGGAGCTATGAATATTTGAAGATTTATGCTAAAATAGAAGAAGAGATATCTCAACTTCCTATAGAGGATCAAAGGGTATTTATGGAAGATATTGGTATTAAGGAATCTATCATCGATAGGCTTATAAAAAAGTCCTATGAAGTGGTCAACTTGATTTCATTCCTCACTGCAGGTGAAGATGAGGTTAGAGCCTGGACTATCAAAAAGGGGAGTACAGCTGTTGAAGCTGCCAAAAAAATACATTCAGATATTGCAAGAGGATTTATTAGAGCAGAAGTGGTACACTACGAAGATTTTATAAGGGAGGGTTCTTTCAAAGCCTGTAAAGGCAAGGGGTTTTTACGTCTCGAGGGAAAAGATTATATAGTAAAGGACGGGGATATTATCAATTACAGATTTAATGTGTGAGGGACCAATGAAATATCGTACATTAGGAAAAACAGAATTAAAGGTAAGCAGCATCAGTTTTGGTACCCTTCCACTCCCGGCTCTTAAACGGGAAGAGGCAAAGAAAGTTTTAAATGAGGCCCTGAATAGAGGTATAAACTTTATCGATACAGCAAGGTGGATTATGTGAAGCCGAATGTCCCTATAATCTTCCTATAATGGATCTTTTAGAGAAGGCCCATGCATTGTTGGGATAAATCCCGGGCCAAGTCTGAAATATAGATAAGACATATTAGTATTTTTATTATTATTGAATGTATGCTTGTCTATTTACCTCTCATTTTTTATAATTGGGATTATTCAGGATACAAATATGAAAAAAATTGCTGTTATAAATGGACCAAATTTGAATCTTCTTGGAATAAGAGAACCTGACATCTATGGCAGGACCACTTTAAAAGAAATCATCGCCAATTTAAAAAAAGAGGCAAAAAAATATAATATAAAGATAAAGGCATTCCAGTCAAATCATGAAGGTAAAATTGTAGATTTCATCCAGAAAATAGGGTTAAAGAAATATTTCGGAATAATAATAAATCCAGGGGCTCTAACACATTACAGCATTGCAATCAGAGATGCTATAAAAGCTTTTGATATTCCTGCTGTTGAGGTTCACCTTTCGGATATTGAGAATCGTGAAGATTTTAGAAAGATCTCCGTAATAAAAGATGTATGTGTGGGACAGGTTAAAGGTATGGGACCAGAAGGATATAAAAAGGCTCTTGAAACATTGATGAGTTTTGATAAGAATAAAAATTAAAGGGTGGACCCTTTCTATTAAACATCCTGAGGCCCACCCTTTTATTGGTAACCCAAAAAGCATTTACTCGTCTACTTTGTATAATATACTATGCTATTACAACTTCTCTTTTGTTGTCGCCCGATTCTACCTCTCCCTCTTCATTTTTTAGAGCATTCATCAGGTTTATCATCATTTTTCTTTCAACATCGATATTTCTTTCTCTGTTCTTCCTGACAAAGATCGCTAGATTCTCATTTGTAATTTTAACCATTTTTTTACCCCCTTCAAAGGATTCGCTAATAATTTAACTATCTTTCATTAAAAAGTCAATGAATATTTGATAAATTTTTGTCAATATAAAATAAAATCTTAACTCAATCTTTATTTTACCTTTATTATAAGATTTGTTTTAATTATCCTTAGTAATTGTTATAATAATTATTTGATTTTAAATGCCTTAGGTAATCAATAATAATTCCAGATGAAAAAACACAGATTGCTTCGCCTTGCCCATTTAACGCTGGATAATTTATACTGTCACCAATATGAACAGCTCCAACCTACCACAAATAAAACTCTCGCGCGCAATAATGCGCTCAATGATGTGTAGTAAGAAATCCATAATTAAATAAACCTTTCTATTGCACTCAACAGCTTTTCGTATTCCACAGAATCATCGGGATAACCATCACCAATCTTCTTTAAAAGTATATAATTGATCTTTCCCAACCGTTTTTTCTTATCAGACTTTATCTGTTTCAGAATTTTTTTTGGAGTTATTCCTTTAATGCTGGGTATTTTAAATAGTTCTAAAAATTCAATCACCCTATTTCTGTCATTCTTATCTATATAACCTTTTAGATATGACAGTTCTACTGCTATTTTCATTCCAAACAATACTGCCTCTCCATGGAGAATTTTTTTATAGCCGGTTAATTTTTCGATAGCATGAGCAAAGGTATGGCCAAAGTTCAGTATCATCCTTATCCCTGTTTCAAACTCATCTGACTGCACAACCTCGCGTTTCACCTTAATAGCACCAATAATCACCTTATTCATAAACTCTTTATCTTTAATTAATCCATCTTTTAAATATGAACTATCAATTTTAGAATTATCATTAACCCTATCTCTTAGACTCATCACCTTAGTATAAATAGTATCAAACATCTTTTTATTAAATATTAAAGCGGCTTTTATAACTTCTGCGAATCCAGCTATAAACTCTCTAGAATTCAGAGTATTCAATAACTCAGGGTCAATCAGAACAAATTTAGGTGAATAAAATGTCCCTACCAGATTTTTACCTTCTTTTAGATTTATACCAACTTTACCTCCTATTGATGAATCTACCTGTGCAAGTAGCGTGGTGGGTATCTGAACAAAATTACATCCTCTCATGTAGGTAGATGCAGCAAAACCTGAAAGATCGCCAATAACACCTCCACCAAGTGCTATTATAACTGAATCCCTTGTAAGACCATTTTTTACCATCTTCCTCATCAATCTATGGTAGTATTTTATACTTTTTATTGATTCACCAGTGGGAAGAACAGTATATTTTATGTTAAATCCAGACTTTTTAAGATTTTTAGAGAATTTCCTGAGGTACAACCTTGAAACATTTCTATCAGTTATAATTTTAAAAATTTCCCCACCTTTTTTTTGCTTTTGAAAATACTCTTCAAAGATGGAGACAGGGTCCGTAAATATATTTAAACCAAAGTATATTTTGTAAGGTTTCTCTGATTTTACCTCAATAATTTCCATGTTTGATTTTCCTTAATCTATTAATCAGTTCGTCCACTATTTCCAGAATTGCTCTATTAGACCCACTATCTATTATAATATCAGCTTCTTGGTAATATGGCTCTCTCAATTCAAGAATACTCTTAATATTTTCAAAAAGCTCCCCCTTCTCCATTTCTCTTTTAAAAACAGGTCTTTTTTCTGCATTGTCGATTCGATTTATTATATCATTAATGGGTGCTTTAAGATATACTGTAATACCCAAATCTTTTATCAACTCCATATTATCCGCGAAGCATGGCATTCCTCCCCCCGTAGCAATGACTCCGCTTGATATCAGGCCACTTCCAGCAATATCTTTTAGCAATTTCCTCTCAATATCCCTAAATGCTTCTTCCCCATTAGTCTTAAATATCTCCGGTATAGTTTTCCCTGTTTCCTTTTCAATAATACTATCAGTATCATAAAAAGACATTCCAAGTTTCTTTGCGAGCAATTTTCCAACGGTTGTTTTCCCAGATGCCATAAATCCTACAATAAATATTAGGTTTTTTTCTCTCTTTTTATCGTTCATCGATTCTAAAACCTATACTTTTAGAAATTCTCTTGTAAATGATAAAACCTCATCATAAAGTGGAAATAGCTCATCTTTTATATCCTCAAACCAT
>QNBN01000157.1 GCA_003645695.1 Spirochaetota bacterium
AAATCTCTCCCTCTGCATATTCAATGGTAAAATACTTTTTATTTTCACCCTTAACCTTAAGTATTCTTACCCCCTTATATATCCCAATGCCATAATTAACATGGACAACATAATCTCCTTTTTTTATACTCAGGAATGCCGCTAATGGATCATATTCAGTAATATCTTCAGTTGGATATTTTTTCTCAAAGAACTCATGGATAGGTAAAATAGTAAGTTCATCATAAGACTCAAGTAGCTCACCTTCAAAAAGAGTGAATCCTCTAATTGCTTCAATAGCATCTAAACCAAATTCTATACGCACAGGCTGACGAAAATTGAAAGGATACATATCAACAATGTTGCCTCTTACGGCAAACTCTCCTTGTCTTGTTACCTCCTCCCCCTTTTCATAATTAAGATTAAAAAGGTTTTGAATTACCTCTTCCATTCCTATCTTTTGATGTATCTTTATCTTAAAATATCTTTTCATAATAAAAATTATTTTACCCTGTTAAATCACACACATCAAACAAGATTATAAATTATTATGAAAGTCTCAAACAATAAAAAGATCTTATTCAAAAAACTATCTTACTGTTTGAAAACCTTGCCCCTAACTTAAATGCAGGATAATTTACTATTTAATAAAAAAAACTATATATGCCAAATAGGGCTTATTGTAAGCGGAAATAAATCAATGAGATACAATTATCTATAATTAATTTTATAGTGGTAATGCACCTCATTTTTTGATACAATACCCATACTTTTTGTTGCCCCAACAATAGCTCCAACACTTAAATGGGTATTATCCAAAAAGATTGAATCTTTATCAAAGTATTACTTCCAAAGTATTATACGCTTGAAGAGTTATATATATTCATTATATCTTATACGAGGGAGGATTCATGAAAAATATTGCAGTAGAAAAGGTAAGAACGATTGCTATTACAGGTCACGGCGGATGCGGTAAAACTAGCATTATTGAAAACCTTGCTTTTAAAACAGGTGCAAACAGTCGTCTAGGAAAAGTTGATAATAATACCTCAATGTGTGATTATCAGGAAGACGAAAAAAGAAGAAAAATTACTATCAATTCAAAGGTTGTAACCATACAACATAACGGATCTGCACTTTTCATTATGGATACTCCCGGATATGCTGATTTTTTCGGTGATACACTTGGTGCCTTACGCGTTGCAGATTGTACACTTATTGTTATTGATGCTACTGCAGGTATCCAAGTAGGCGCTATGAAAACATGGAAAGAACTTTCAAAGAAAAATCGCCCTCGTGCAATTTTTATAAATAAACTCGATAAGGATAAAGCAAATCTTGAAAGCACTCTTTCTTCCATAAAAAAAACATTTGGCATCAATTGTGTTGCACTTCATATACCAATTGGAGATAAACAAAACTTCAAAGGCATTATTGATGTAATCAGCGGAAAAGGCCTTGAGCAAGCCGATGATACATTAGGAAAGAAAGTTGAAGAAACAAAATCAAAATTAATAGATACTATTGCTGAATCTGATGATGCTTTATTAGAAAAATATTTAGGCGGCGAAGAGTTAACTTCACAAGAAATTGCTCAAGGATTTCAAAAAGGTATTGCATCGGGAAAAATAGTTCCAATATTCTGCGGATCTGCTGATAAAGGTATCGGCATGGACGAACTATTAGATGCTATTTGCTCTTACTTCCCTTCTCCCAAGGACTTAGGCTCAGTTATAGGTCAACCTGAAGGAGAAAAGCGCGAGCCTGCAAAAGACGCTCCTTTTAGCGCATTTGTTTTCAAAACAGTAACTGACCCGTTTATCGGTCACTTAACATTTTTCCGTATTTTTTCCGGTACAATTACAACTAATACCGAAATATTTAACTCTACGAAAAACCAAAAAGAAAAAATCGGTCATATTTCTTTTATGTGCGGTAAAGAGCAAGTCAGTACAGATGAAGCATCGGCCGGTGATATTGTCGTTGCTCCCAAGCTCAAACATACAACGATTAATGATACATTTTGTTCGACAGCTAAAAAAATAGAATATGAGGCAATTCAGTATCCCCAACCAACTCTTTCTTTTTCAATACACTCTAAAAACAAAGGAGATGAAGAAAAGATTGCAACTGGTTTGCATAAACTCTCAGACGATGATCCGACACTTAACATTATAAAAAATATTGAAACAAAAGAAATGGTACTTTCTGGATTAGGTGATTTGCACATTGATGTTATGCTTGACCGTCTTAAGACAAAATTTCATGTTGAGGTAGATATAGGAAAACCAAAAGTAGCCTATAAGGAAACATGCCGTAAGAAAGCAAAAGGTCACGAAAAACATAAAAAACAAACAGGTGGACGCGGTCAATACGGAGAAGTATATCTTGAAATCGAGCCATTAGAACACGGCGCAGGATTTCAGTTCGTAGATAACGTTGTTGGAGGTGTAATTCCAAGAGGATTCCTTCCTGCAGTGGAGAAAGGTATACGCGGTGCTATGGAAGAGGGAATTATTGCAGGCTATCCGGTTGTTGATGTACAGGCATCTGTGTATGACGGGTCATATCATACGGTTGATTCAAGTGAAATAGCATTTAAAATTGCCGGCTCAAAAGCATTCAAAGAAGCTTTCCTAAATGCAAATCCCGTATTGCTCGAACCTATTATGAACCTTGAAGTTACGGTTCCTGATGAATTTACCGGAACAATTATCGGGGACCTTAACGGTAAACGAGGAAGAGTTCAAGGTATGGAATCTGTTGCAAATATGCAGGTTATAAAAATACAAGTGCCAATCTCAGAAATGTTTACATATTCTAACGAATTGCGTTCCATGACAGGAGGCCGCGGTTCTTTTACTCTTGATTTTTCCCACTATGAAGAAGTTCCTTCGCATCTCGCACAAAAAATCATAGCAGAAGCAAAAGCAGAAAAAGAAGCAGCAAGATCATAATAAGGGACGTTCTTTTTAATTTACAAAGTTATAAATAGATGGAAATACTCTCAAGCGATAGATTTGTATATATTTCTCTGCTTTACTCTTACCTTTTGTTCCGATATGCTTAAAAAATATAAAAAAAACTACCATATTAATTTACTAATAATAATAGCCGGTAATATCTTCACTTTTATACTGCTTCTTTCAGTACTCTTTCTCATAGGAGAAATTTATTATCGCCTCTTCTATGACAAACCTGACTCTTTTGGACTAACGCTAATTTCTGAACGGTGGTTTGCCCGTCATTATCAGTATAACAACCGAGGAATTCGCGACAATATTGAATACAATAAAATGAGTGCACCAGGTAAACGGCGAATTTCCTTCTTGGGTGATTCTTATACAGTAGGGCATGGTATAAAAAACGTTGATAAAAGATTTGCAAACCAAGTGCGCAATATGATGAAAGATGAATGGGAAGTCCAGGTGCTTGCAGGCAATGGCCTTGATACAGGAGCAGAATTATACGTACTAGAAAGTTATATAAAAGCGGGCTTTCAATTTGATAATCTCATTCTTATCTATTGTCTTAATGACATCTCTGACATAATTCCTAAATTTAAAAATATTCTAAAAGAAATATATAAAGGGAAAAAATCAGAAGGTTTTTTCCTTAAGAATAGTTACTTTATTAATTTACTTTATTATCGTTTCGTTAGGGGACGCAATCCCAATATATCCAATTATTACGGTTTTGTCCGTGATGCATATTATTCAAATCATTGGGAAGATCAAAAAAATAGATTGCACCTCTTATGTAAATTATGTCACTCTAGAGGAATTAATCTCATGGTCGTAACATTTCCATTCCTTCATGCATTAGATAATGGTTACGAATATGGCGAGATACATGAAAAACTTAATAAATTTTGGAAGGAACAAAAGATACCTTATTTGGATCTTCTCTCAATTTATGAGGGACATAAAGCATCTGAGTTAATCATAAGCCGTTATGATGCGCATCCGAATGAATATGCACATAGCCTTGCTGCGGAAGCAATAAAAAATTTTATCATAAGAAAGGATTAATTTAATTATATGTTAGAAGGTAAAAAAATTATTGTAGTAATGCCCGCATATAATGCTGAGAAAACATTCGAAAAAGTCTATAAAGATATTCCTATGGGAACAGTTGACGAAGTGTTGGTAGTAGATGATCATAGCTCAGATAAAACTGTTGAAATTGCAAAAAAGACAAAATGCTTAGTTTTTGTACATGAAAGAAATAAAGGATACGGGGCAAATCAAAAGACATGCTACAGGAAAGCTCTTGAGGAAGGTGCAGATATTGTGGTGATGCTTCATCCAGATTATCAATATCCACCGCAGTTAATAACCGCTATGGCAGGGCTTATTAGTTCGGGTATGTTTGATATTGTTTTAGGCTCAAGAATTCTAGGGGGCATGGCACTTAAAGGCGGAATGCCTATATATAAATATATTGCCAATAGGATACTTACCTTTTTAGAAAATATTTTACTTCGACAAAAATTTTCAGAATATCATACCGGATACAGGGCATTCTCAAAAAAAGCGCTTCTTAGTCTTCCTATATTAGAAAACTCCGACGATTTTGTATTCGATAATCAAATACTGGCTCAGGCTGTTTACTTTGGTTTCAGAATCGGAGAAATAACCTCTCCTTCAAGATATTCAAAAGAGGCTTCATCCATTGGGTTCACGAGAAGTATAATATACGGCATCGGCGTTATTGTTACCTCTTTTAAATTTGTTCTTCAAAAATTTAATATTGCAAAATTCTCACTTTTTGATAAAACCGGAAAGACTTTAATTTAAAATTCATGACCGCACAAAAAGTTCCCTACAAACTAATAGTATGCTGTGTAATTTTAATAATTATTACAACAGGATGCGCCTTCTTCCCTTCTTTATTTAATGGCTTTATAGGCTTAGATGACAACTCCTATATTATAGAAAACAATATTATTAAAACTCTTTCTCCCGAAAACATAAGAAAAATGTTCACCAGAAGTTTTGTAAGTTGCTATTCCCCTCTCGTAATTTTAAGTTTTGCCGCAGAATATCATTTTTTTGGAACTAATCCTTTTGCCTATCACATGACAAACTATATATTGAATATCCTAATAACACTTCTTGTATTCTTTCTTATCTACCTTATCTCATATAATATAAGAGTTGCATTTATAACAGCTATCCTTTTTGGGGTTCATCCTATGCATGTTGAGTCAGTTGCATGGATTTCTGAACGAAAAGATGTACTATATGCTTTTTTTTACCTCCTGGCATTGATAACTTACGTTCTTTACGCAAGAGGCAAAAAGAGAAAATATTATATTCTTACATTTTTATTAACCATATTCTCACTCCTCTCAAAACCAATGGCAGTTACCCTGCCGGTGGTTTTCATCCTTTTTGATTATTTCCTGATGAGGCAGATAAATAAAAAATCTTTATTTGAAAAAATTCCTTTCTTTATATGTGCCCTTGCCTTCGGACTTATTAATATGTATTTTCAAATCCAAGGCGGAGCCACTAATATTACCTCACATTTAAACACTAAATTATATTTCATCACAAAAGTAATTCCTTTTTATTTATATAAATTTATTATGCCGATACATCTTTCAGCTTTGTATCCCTATCATGAATTAACCAAACAAAATATAGCAGAGATTAAATATTATATTATTATATTAATTTTATTATCTGCTTTTGTTTTTCACTCAAGAAAATATACAAAAAAAATTATATTCGGAAGCACCTTTTTTATCATCACGATTTTACCTGTACTGCAAATAATACCCGCAGGCTCTGCTTTTGCAGCTGACAGATACATATACATACCATCCATCGGCCTTTTCTATATACTTGCAGTTTTTTTTGAAAACTTTTTCTCAAGTAACATTACAAAAAATAAGTCAATTAAGTATACAGCGGTGCTGATACTTTCTGTAATTATCCTAATGCTTTCATTTTTAACATGGAAAAGATGTACAGTTTGGAAAGATTCTATAACCTTTTGCACTCAGACACTAGAATATGCACCCAATAGCGGTAAGTTATACAATAATCTCGGTAATGCGTTCTATATACAAGGCAGATATAAGGAAGCAATAGAAACTTACAAAAAAGCCCTCGCAATCAATCCCAAGGATGAAGAAGCATACAGTAACCTTGGACTTGCCTATGCAGCCATTAATAAAAACAATGAAGCAATCACTTCATACAAAAAAGCAATTAAAATAAACCCGAAATGGGCAGAAGCCTATAACAACCTAGGTATCGTTTATAAAACTCTTGGGAATCATGAAGAGGCTCTTAAGTTATATGAGGAAGCTCTTAAAATAAACCCAGAGTATGGTGATGTGTATAACAATCTCGGAAATTTATACTACTCAATTAATAAAAAAGAAGAAGCTATTAAAACATATAAAAAGGCTCTTACAATTAATCCGGACAATACAAAAGTCTATTATAACCTTGGTAATCTTTATTCATCGTCAGGCGAAAATAAAAAAGCTCTTGTATTCTATAAAAAGGGAATAAAAATTAATCCAAACCAGGCGGATGTATATAATAATCTCGGGAGCACTTACCTTGCCTTAGGCTTAAGGGAAAAAGCAATGGAGGCCTTTGAAAATTCAATTGAAATAAATCCAAACTCAGCAAAGCCTTATAACAATCTCGGCTCTGTATATGCTTCCTGCGGCGAATATGAAAAAGCTATGAAACTATTCAAACAGTCGCTAAAAATTAATCCGGATTATATAAAAGCACAAAACAATCTTAAAATTCTTTACAATCGTATCAAGGAAATTAAAGAAAATTAATAAAATGACTTTTCTTTATTATTCAATTCGATAAGGAAAGAATAGAATGCCTTGAAGGCTGGGGCATATAATTTATTATAAATTATCTACCCAATTCTTTATCCGTTTAATTC